>JAHJWA010000192.1 GCA_018828205.1 Alphaproteobacteria bacterium | reverse complement strand
CGCGATTAGCAGCGGTATCCCAGCCACGCAAGGCAAAAATCGCCGCCTTGTCCTTCCCGCCTCCGGTCTTCACATTGGCGCGCGAGGCCCCACATGGGGTGCAGGAAATTCCCGCTTTTCGAAAGGACGCGCACGTGGCGAGCATGGCTCTGAGTATCGACGAACAAAAGGCCGTCGACCGGTTCCGGACCGAGGTGGTCGAACCTTCGATGTCGAAGCTCGTGATCCTCGACTTCTGGGCCGAATGGTGCGGGCCGTGCAAGGCGCTGACCCCGGTGCTCGAGAAGGTCGCGGGCGAATATGCCGACAAGGGCGTGGTGCTGGCCAAGGTCAATGTCGACGAGGAACAATTCATCGCCAGCCAGTTCCAGGTCCGCTCGATCCCCACGGTCTATGCGATGTTCCAGGGCCAGCCGGTCGCCGATCTGACGAGCGCGCGCGGCGAGAGCCAGCTCAAACAGATGCTCGACCAATTGCTCGAGAAGCTACCGATCGGCGACGGCGCGGGCGATCCCGCGGCGCAGCAGCAGCAGGACGTCGCGCAATTCATCGCGATGGGCGAGCAGGTGCTGGCCGAAGGCGACGCCGAGCGCGCCGTGGGCATTTTCGCGCAGGTGACCGAAATGGCGCCCGACAATGGCGCGGCGCAGGCCGGTCTGGTGCGCGCGCTGATCGAGGCGGGACGGACCGAGGACGCGCAGCAGGCGATGACGCTTGCCGCCGAGCAGAACCCTTCGCTGGCCGAGGATCCGCAGTTCAATGCCGCCCGGGCTGCGCTCGAACTGGCCGCCAACGCTCCCGACGAGAGCGAGCTTGCCGCCTTGCGCGACAAGGCGCAGGCCGGCGCTATGGAAGACCGGCTTGCCTATGCCGAAGCGGCCTTCGCCGCGGGCCAGCGCGATGCTGCCGCGGACGAGCTGCTCGCGATGATCGAGGCCGATCGCGAATGGGACGAGGGCGCGGCGCGGGCCAAGCTGCTGCAGATTTTCGAGGCGGTGGGTCTGGAAGACCCCTGGGTGGTCGCCACCCGTCGCCGGCTCTCGCGCCTGCTGTTCGGCTGAGCGAAGCGGCGCGCGTGCGGCTCTCGATCTTCCCGCTCCCCGGTGCGATCCTGTTCCCCGGGATGCAGTTGCCGCTGCATATCTTCGAGGAACGCTACCGCGCGATGACCAGCGATGCGCTGGCGCGCGACCGGCGGATCGCGCTGATCCAGCCCTTGCGCGGCGGCGACCATTCGCCGCTCTATTCGGTCGGCTGCATCGGCAAGATCGGCGAGGTCGAGGCGCTCGACGACGGGCGCTACAATCTCATCCTCGAGGGCGAGAGCCGCTTCCGGCTGATCCGCGAACTCGATGTCTCCACCCCCTTCCGCCAGGTCGAGGGCGAACCGATCGTCGATGCCCGCGATGCCTATCTCTCGAGCGTCGAACGCGCCGGTTTCGAGCAGGAAGCGCGCCGCTTTGCCGATATCCAGGGCTACAGCGTCGACTGGGATTCGGTCGAGCGGCTCGACGACGAAGCGCTGGTCAACGGCGTCTCGCAGATCGCGCCCTTCGATGTCGCCGCCAAGCAGGCATTGCTCGAGGCGGACGACCTTTCGACCCGCTGCGAACTGCTGATCCAGCTGATGCAGTTCTTCGCGCTGCGCGACGGCGGCGACGACAAGGTCACGCTGCAATAGGGCGCGGTGGCAGCCGCCGGGACTAGAGCCCGAAGCTGCCCTTCAATCCGTCGATGACATATTGCATTGCCAACGCGGCGAGCAGCACGCCGAGCAGACGCGTCACCACCGCTTCGACCTGATCGCCGAACAGCCGCATCAGCGGTCCTGCGGCGATCAGCGCGACCATGGTGATCGCCAGCACCGCGCCCAAGGCGCCCAGCACCATCAGCTGATCGGTAAGATCGCTCGCCTCGTTCATCAGCAGCATGATCGCGGCGATCGCCCCGGGGCCCGCCAGCATGGGCATCGCCATCGGGAAGACCGAGACATCCTCGACTTCGGAGGCGGCGATCTTCTCGGCGCGCTCCTCGCGGCGCTGGGTGCGTTTCTCGAACACCATTTCGAAGGCGATCCAGAACAGCATCAGCCCGCCCGCGATCCGGAAGCTGTCGAGCTGGATATGCAGCGCGCCGAGCAATTGCTCGCCGAACAGCGCAAAGCCGAGCAGGATCGCCAGCGCGATCACGCTTGCCCGGATCGCCATGTTGCGGCGCTCGGGCGCGCTCGCGTCCTTGGTCAGCCCGGCATAGATCGGCGCGCAACCGGGCGGGTCGATCACCACGAACAGCGTGATGAAGGCCGAGACGAAAAGTTCGTTCATTGCGTGTCGGCCCTGCCCTCGGCGGTGACGGCGAAGTCGAGCGCGGATTGCCACGCGCCGCCGCGCCATTGCTGCGCCGCGAACATCCGCCGGCCATCGGCGCCATGCACCCAGCGCCACGCCAGCGAACCATCGCGCGAAACGCCGCCGCCCGTGGCAGCGCCGGCGGCATCCGCCCAGGGCGCGCCGGTCGCGGGTGCCGCCTCGTCGCGGCAATCGGCGACCTCGCCCTGGATCATCGGGATCGCCTCGACGACGATGACCGTCGCGTCTTCCTCGGACTGGGGCTCGCGGTCGCGGTTCTCGCGCTCGGTCAGCGCGGTATCGGGCGCGCCCATGTCATAGGTCCAGCGATAGGTGCCGTCGCGCTGACGTTCCCAGACGGTGACGTAGAAGCCCCAATTGCCATCGGGGTCGGCGAACTTGCCCTGGGTGACCGCCATCTGCCCGTCGCAGCTCGACCAGACCGCGAGCGGGGTCCACTGGACCGCGACCGGCGGATCGGTCTGCGTGGCGAGAAAACCCGCGCCATCGACCACGCCATTGCGGCCATGGATCACCCCGCCATCGGCGAGGAAGCGGCGGAAGGCGGTCCATTGCCCGTCCTCGCGCGCGGCGCGCGAAAAAGCGATCTCGGTGGCGGCCACGGTGCTGGGATTGGCGGTGTTGCGGATGTCGCGCATGAAGCCGTCGGAATAGCGCACCGAGGGCGGGCCGCCCGAGCAGCCGGCCAGCGCGAGAGCGAGCAGGAGTGCCGCCGCGCGCTTCACAACCCGCTCTCGGGCAGTTCGAGTCCCGCGTTGCGATGCGCCGCGACCAGCGTGTTGCGGAGCAGCACGGCAATCGTCATCGGTCCGACCCCGCCCGGCACCGGGGTGATCGCGCCCGCGACCTCGCTCGCACCGGCGTAATCGACATCGCCGACCAGCCGGCCCTTGGTCTCGCCCCCGCCCTCGCTCACGCCGGGAGGCAAGCGGTTGATCCCGACGTCGATCACCGTCGCGCCGGGCTTGAGCCAGTCCGCCTTGACCATCTCGGGGCGCCCCACCGCGGCGACCACGATATCGGCGCGGCGGACAACTGCGGGCAGATCCCTGGTGCGGCTGTGCGCCAGGGTGACGGTGGCGTTGGCACCCAGCAGCAGCTGCGCCATCGGCTTGCCGACGATGTTGGAGCGGCCGATCACCACCGCTTCCAGCCCCGAGAGATCGCCCAGCCGGTCGGTCAGCAGCATCATACAGCCCAGCGGGGTGCAGGGGACGAAGCCCTCCTGTCCGACCGCGAGCCGCCCGGCATTGATCACATGGAAGCCGTCGACATCCTTGTCGGGCGCAATCGCGGCGATCACCGCCTGCTCGTCGATATGCGCGGGCAACGGCAGCTGGACCAGGATGCCGTCGACCGCGTCGTCGGCGTTGAGCCTGCCCACCAGCGCCAGCAATTCGTCCTGCCCGACCGTGTCTTCCAGCCGGTGTTCGAAGCCGAGCATGCCTGCTTCGGATGTGGCCTTGGCCTTGCTGCGGACATAGACCTGGCTCGCCGGGTCCTCGCCGACCAGCACCACCGCGAGCCCCGGCTTGCGCCCGGCGGCTTGCTCGAACCGCGCGGCCAGCGCGCCGACGCGCTCGCGCAGGCCGGCCGCGAAAGCCTTCCCGTCGATCCGTTCCGCCGTCATCACGCGCCCCGCAGCAGCGAGCCGAGGACGATCAGGACGATGTTGAGCAGGATGATCAGCACCAGCGGCGAGAAGTCGATCGTCCCGGTGCTGGGCAGCATATTGCGGATCGGGCGCAGCACCGGCTCGAGCAAGCGGTTGATCGCGTTGTAGAAGCTGGCGAGGAATTCGTTCGAGCTGTTGACCACATTGAAGGCGAACAGCAGGCCGATCACGAACTGGATGATGATCAGCATCACCAGCACATTGGTCAGCATCGCGATGATTTCGTAGATCGTGTAGAGCGCCTGCATCGTGTTCCGTCCGTT
>JAHJWA010000191.1 GCA_018828205.1 Alphaproteobacteria bacterium | reverse complement strand
GCGATGGTGCTCGCCTTCGTCGCGCTGGTGGCACTGGCCAACGGTCTGCTCGGCTGGGCCGGGGGACTGTTCGGCTATTCCGAACTCTCGTTCCAGATGGCGCTGGGCACGCTGTTCGCGCCGGTGATGTTCCTGATCGGCATCCCGTGGGAGGATGCCGGGATCGCGGGCGGATTGTTCGGCACCAAGATCGTGCTCAACGAATTCGTCGCCTTCATCGAGCTCGGCGCGATCGAGGCGGGCGCGCTGTCCGAGCGCAGCCGCGCGATCGTCACCTTTGCGCTGTGCGGCTTTGCCAATTTCAGTTCGATCGCGATCCAGATGGCGGTCACCGGGGGGCTTGCGCCCAACCAGCGCCCCGTTATTGCCCGGCTCGGCCTGCGCGCGCTGGCCGCCGGTTCGCTCGCCAATCTGATGAGCGCGGCGCTGGCGGGGCTGTTCCTGCCGTATTGATAGGGTTTCTACCATGTCCGACATCGCCAGCGTTTCGATCGCCCGCCCGCTCGAGGAAGTGGCGCAGGAACTGGGCCAGAGCTTCGAGGAATACGGCTTCGCGGTGATCCGCGATCACGGCATCCCGCAGGCGCTGATCGACTGCGCCGAAGCCATGTCCAAGGCCTTCTTCGCGCTCCCCGACGCGGCCAAGCGCGCCTATCACATCCCGGGCGGCGGCGGTGCGCGCGGCTACACCCCCTTCGGCACCGAAAAGGCCAAGGGCGCCGAGGTCCAGGATCTGAAAGAATTCTGGCACGTCGGCCGCGAGCTGCCCGCGGGGCACGCGCTTTCCCAATTCATGGCGCCCAACATCTGGCCGGGCGAGGTCGAGGGTTTCCGCGCAACCTTCACCGAGCTCTACGCGGCGTTCGAGGAAGCCGGCGCGCGCGTGCTCGAGGCGATCGCGCTCCATCTCGGCCTGCCGCGCGAATTCTTCGCGCCCACCGTCGCGGACGGCAATTCGGTGATGCGGCTGCTGCGCTACCCGCCGCTCGAGGGCGCGGGCGCCGAGGGGGCGATTCGCGCCGCGGCGCATGGCGACATCAACACCATCACGCTGCTGCTGGGCGCCGAGGAGGCCGGGCTCGAACTGCTCACCACCTCCGGCGAATGGCTGGCGATCGATCCGCCCGAAGGCGCGCTGGTGGTCAATATCGGCGACATGCTCGACCGGCTGACCAACGGAAAACTGCGCTCGACCACGCACCGCGTGGTCAACCCGACCGGCGAGGCCGCCTATCGCGCGCGCTATTCGATGCCCTTCTTCCTGCACTTCCGCCCCGATTACGTAATCGAGACGCTGCCCTCCTGCATCGATCCCGCCGCGCCCGAGGCGCACCCCGAGCCGATCTCGAGCCATGATTTCCTGATGCAGCGGCTGCGCGAGATCAATCTCGCCTGACCGGATTCGCGCGGTCAGACCTGTGGCCGGGACGCAACAGCGCGGAAACTTCCTCCGGTGTGCCCTGCGGGACACACGTATAACACTCTGAAAAACAATAAAAACCGGCGATATTTCGCGCCTGCGGCATAAACCGTGGATGCGTGTCTTTATCATGTCACATAAGAGTCGCTTGGCAGCGGCGAGCCCGCTAACGGCGGGACGCGTTATTCGTTCCCAATCCCATTCTCGAGTAGAAGGTCCATCTCGATGAAGATCAAATATCTCCTGGCGACATCGGTCGTCAGCCTCGCCGCCGGCTTTTCGAGCACCGCGGTCCACGCCCAGTCCACCGGTTCGATCGATTTCGACGACAGCAACGTCATCATCGTTTCGGGTGAACGCGATCGGTCGGTCGGCGGCGTCGAAATCCCCGAATCGCCCAAGGCGAAGGTTCAGATCGGCTCCGAGCTGATCGGTCGCCAGACGCCTGGCCAGACCATCAACGACACGTTGAACCTGGTCCCCGGCGTCAGCTTCACCAACAACGATCCCTTCGGTTCGCTGGGCGGCAGCTTCACGATTCGCGGCTTCTCGTCCGACCGCATCTCGCAGACCTTCGATGGCGTTCCGCTCAACGATTCGGGCAATTACGCGCTCTACACCAACCAGATGCTCGACCCGGAAATCATCGAATATGCGACCGTCACGCTCGGTTCGACCGATGTCGACAGCCCGACCGCGGCAGCTGCCGGCGGCACCATCAACATCCGTTCCAAGACCCCGGACGACGACTTCGGCGTTCTCACCAGCTCGACCTACGGCAATATCATCTCGCGCGGGGATCCGGGCGACCGCATGATGTACCGCTTCTTCGCGAAGGTTGAGACGGGCGAACTGACCCCGGGCGGCCTCAAGGCCTTCATCTCCGCCTCCACCACCGAAAACGATTCGGTCTTCTCGAACTACGGCGGCGTCAACAAGCAGCAGTACAACGCGAAGATCTTCCAGCCGATCGGTTCGAACGGCGACTTCGTCTCGATTGCCGGCCACTACAATGAGAACCGCAACAATTTCAACGGATCCCCCTTCCGTTATACCGGTGAGCCGGGCCCCTTTCAGGAGCCGGAAGACCGCTTCTACGACCTGACCGACGGGACGCCTTGCACCACGGTTCCCGGCCAGACGGGCGTTCAGGACAGCTACAACAGCTGCGGTACCCCGTTCGAGCGTCGTTACAATCCTTCGAACACCGGCAATATCCGCGGCAACTCGCTGTTCACGCTGACCGATAATCTTACCCTGACGGTCGATCCCAGCTACCAGTACGTCAAGGCCAACGGCGGCGGCACCTCGATCGGCTTCGAAGGCCTTTCGCCCGAGGGTGTCAGCGGGGTCCTCTTTCGCGCCGATCCCCGGAACCCGGCTCGTGCCCCCACCAGCCGGACGACGTATTACTACTTCGGCGGGACCGACCTGAACGGGGACGGCGATGCGCTGGATTTCGTTACGATCCTTTCGCCCAGCCAGACGCAGACCAAGCGCTACGGCCTGATCACCAACCTGATCTACGACATCAACTCCGACCACCGCGTCCGCCTGGCCTACACTCTGGACCACGCACGCCACAGGCAAACGGGCCAGGCTGGCCTTCTGGCGACCAATGCAGAGCCGTTCGACGTTTTCCCGGTCAACGATCCGTTGCTCGATGGCCAGGGCATCGCACCGCAGAAGCGCGATCGCAAATCCTTGGCAATCCTCAACCAGATCTCGGGCCAGTATCGCGGCGAATTCGGTGATCTGGTCGCAGAAGTCGGTGTCCGTGCGCCGTTCTTCAAGCGCGAGCTCAACCAGAACTGCGTGACCACCGATCCGTCGGGTAACGTCAACTGCATCAATGGCGATGCACAGCTGGCCGCTTATCTCGCCGCGAACCCCGGTTTCGTCGCTCCGACTTCGGCCACCTACAAATACGACAAGATCCTGCCGAACGTTGGCCTGACGTACAATTTCACCCCGGATGCCAGCGTCTTCGCCAGCTATGCCAAGAACCTCTCGGTACCCGGGACCGATGCGCTCTACGGCTCGCTCTTCGTCGGTGTCGCTCCGGTGCCCGAAACCTCGGAATCCTTCGATCTCGGTGTCCGTTACCAGACCGGGAACATCCAGGCGCAGGTTACGGGCTGGTTCAACCGCTATCAGAACCGTCTCGCAACGGCGTATGATCCGGTTCTCGACCGGTCGATCACGCGCAATCTGGGGCAGGTCGACAAGTACGGCGTCGATGGCAGCATCGCCTGGCAGCCTGCGGACCCGTTCATGCTCTATGTCTTCGGTTCGTACCTGAAGTCCGAGATCAAGGACGACGTCCAGACCGGGGCGAATTCCTTTGCCGCGACTGCCGGCAAGCGGGAATCGGGCTCGCCGAAGTTCACCCTCGGCGCCCGCGCCCAGGCTGCTCTCGGACCGCTCGAACTGGGTGCCCAGATCAAGCGGACCGGTTCGCGGTTCCTTAACGACATCAACACGATCGAACTGCCCGGATACACGGTGGCCGATCTCGATGCGCGTCTCTCGCTGGGTTACTTCAACCCCGACTTCGACAAGGCCTATTTCCAGGTCAACGTGACCAACATCCTCGACGAGATCTATATCGGTTCGGCTGGAACCGGGCTCACGATCACTAGCGATTTCGTCAACATCGGTCCGCCCCGCGCCTTCACGGCGTCGCTGATCTGGGGCTTCTAAAGCTCCCGGGCTTCGGCCCGACGACAGATTTGGGGGCGGTCCTTATTCAAGGGCCGCCCCCTTTCTGTTTGTGATCCCTATCCAGATGCGTTGCCTCGGCTGGAACGGGGCGCCTCGCTGCACCGTTGATCGCCTATGGACAATCTGCCCCATGGCTATGCAAGCGCGAGGAAACGCCCGAACCCCTGGGTGATCGCGGGCGTGGCGGTGCTTCATCTGGGCATTTTCTATGGCCTCATCCGCGCGCTCGCGCCCGGCGCGGTGCAATCGGTCGAGAATTCGGTGGTCGCGGCCTTTTCGGTCACCGTCACCGCCCCGGAGCCGCCACCCCCGCCGCCGCCCGAAGCCGAACCCGAGCCCGACGAGGGCGCGCAGGGCGATCCGGGCCGCGATGCCGTTCCCGCGCCGGTGGCGGCGCCAACCCCCGAAATCCGTCTGCGCGAGGATCCGCCGGCTCCGCGCGCCACCGCGACCGGAACCGCCCCCAGCGCGGGCGCGCAGCAGGCGGACGATGGCACCGGCGCCGCGGGCAGCGGCCAGGGCACCGGCAGCGGGCGTGGCGGGCAGGG
>JAHJWA010000190.1 GCA_018828205.1 Alphaproteobacteria bacterium | reverse complement strand
CTCGGAACGCTCTACGCCTGGCTGAGCGAGGCCGAGGTCGATCTGGAGACGATGGGCGTCTTCTCGCTGATCGGGCTGGCCTACGCCTTCCAGTTCCTGTGGTCGCCGCTGGTCGACCGACTCGACATTCCGTGGCTGCGCCGCCTCGGCAAGCGCAAGCAGTGGATCGCGCCGATGCAATTGCTGCTCGGGATCATCCTCGTCACGCTGTCGCTGCTCGATCCCAAGAGCCAGCTCGGCTGGTTCAGCCTGCTGGCCGGTATCGGGGCTTTCGCCAGCGCGACGCAGGATATCGTCATCAACGCCTGGCGCATCGACATCGCCGATGACGAGGCGACGATCGATATCCTTTCGACCGTGACGCAGATGGGCTTTCGCCTGGCGGCGCTGGTGGGCGGCGCGCTGGGCCTGATCATCGCCGAGCGGATCGGCTGGCCGCAGACCTATATCGTGATGGGCGTCATCATGCTCGGGATCGGCATTGCCGGTCTGTTCGCGCCCGACGCCGATGTCGACAAGGCCGCAGCGACGTTGCTGAACGAGGAGAAGACAGCCGAACTCTACGAGGTCGGCGAAATCGAGCCGCGCGTGCGCAATTGGGCGCTGCTGGCGGTGGGTCTGCTGTGGGGCTGGGCGATCGTTACCGTGCTGATCTTCATGGTCCGCTCGCTCACCGCGCTCCCCGAAGACCGGCCCGATCCGACGCTCTTCACCGCGACCTATGGCCCGTTGATCATCGCTGCGACGATCATCGTGCCCGCATTCATCGCCGCTTGGCTGGTCAAGCTCAACCGCGACGGGAAGCATGTTATCGAGGAAGGGCGCGTGGCCGAGAAATCGGACGGTCTGGTTCTCGACCAGCTCTATCGCGCGCTGCTGCTGCCGCTGGTCGAATTCGTCGGCCGCATGGGCTGGTCGCTGGTGCTCGTCTTCGCGCTGGTGCTGACCTATCGCATCACCGACGCGATCTGGGGCACCTTTGCCTACCCCTTTTACCTCGGCGAGCTGGAATACACGCTCGACGAGGTCGCGGTGGCCTCGAAATTCTTCGGTGTCGGTGCGATCTTATTGGGGCTGGCGCTGGGCGGCTGGATGATCACCGCCTTCGGGCGGATGTTCACGCTGACGCTGGGCGCGTTCCTCGCTGCCGCCACCAATCTGCTCTACGCCGATCTGGCGCTGGGGGGGGCTAACATGCAGGCGGTCAGCGATTTCACCGGCTTTACGTGGGCGGTGATGCAATTCCCCGGCGGGAGCGAGCGGCTGGCGCGGCTGATGATCACGATCGGCGGCGAGAACCTGGCGATCGGCATCGCCGGCGCTGCCTATATCGCCTGGCTGTCGTCGATCGTCGCCAAGGGCTATTCGGCGGTGCAATACGCGCTGCTGGCTTCGCTCACGCTGCTGGTCGGCACTCTGGGGCGCGGCGCGCTTGGCCAGATGATCGAAGAGCGCGGCTATTACGACGTGTTCATCTTCACCATGCTGATCGGCATGGTAGCGGTGGTCCTGTGCATCCTGGAATGGATTCGCGAGAAGCGGGCAGGGCGCGCCTCGGGGGTTGTGGCGCCCGATATTGCGGGCGAGGTCGCGACGGGAGCCTAGTCGGGCAGCGTTCCGTTGAGCCGCAGCACCTCGCCAGCGAGATAGAGCGAACCCGAGACCAGCACGGGCAAGCCGTCGTCGGGTAGCGCTGCGAGCGCTGCGGGGACGTCCGTCGCAGAGACCGCGTGCGGTCCGAAAGCGCTGGGAGGATGGCAGTCGTGCGCCGGCACCGGCACCACGGTCAGGCTGGCGATCGAACCCGCGAGCGGTACGGTGAGCGCGCGCGGGTCCTTGGCCTCCAGCATGCCGACGATCAGATGCAGCCGCTCGGCGGCAAAATGGCGCCCCAAGACGTCGCCCGCGCTGGGATTGTGCCCGCCGTCGAGCCAGATCGCCCGGTCACCGGCACCCTTGGCACGCAAGCTGCCGGGCGCGAGCCTTTGCAGACGCGCAGGCCATACGGCAGAGCGAATGCCCTCGGCCATCGCCTCGCGCGACAGCGATATGAAATCCTGATGGCGCAGCGTAGCTACGGCGAGCGCGGCGTTCTCGGCCTGATGCGCTCCGGGAAGCGTCGGCAGCGGCAGGACGAGTTCGCCATCGCGGTCGGCATAGTGAAGGCCGATGCCGGTGGTGCTGGAATGCCAGTCGCGTCCGCGCATCGCCAAGGGCGCCCCGGCGGAGAGTGCCGCCCGTTCGATCTCGGCCTGCGCTTCGGGGGGATAGGACAACGTCACCAGCGATGCCCCCGGCTTGACGATCCCCGCCTTCTCGAAGGCGATGCGCGCGAGCGGGATCTGCGGCACCCCCTCCTCGGGCGCGAGCAGGAAGCGTTCGTGATCGATCCCCAGCGCGGCGATCGCGCAGGCGGCGGGGTTCTCGATCACATTGGTCGCATCGAACCGCCCCCCAAGACCGACCTCGACCACGCAGACATCCGCCGGCACACGCGCGAATTCCGCAAAAGCGGCGGCGATGGTGACTTCGAAGAAGCTCGGCGCCAGATCGTGGCCGGCATCGAGCACTTCTTCCAGCAAGGCGGCGAGCCGGTCGTCCGCGATCAGCTTGCCAGCCACGCGGATGCGTTCGTTGTAGCGCACCAGATGCGGGCTGGTGGTCATGTGCACCCGCTGGCCACCCGCCTCGAGCATGGCGCGCAGAAAGGCGCAGGTGCTGCCCTTGCCATTGGTCCCGGCGACATGGAGCACCGGCGGCAGGCGTTTGTGCGGATCGCCCAGCCGCTCCAGCAGCGCGCCGATCGTCCCGAGCCCCAGGCGCCCGTCGGGCACGCTGAGCGCGGCCAGCCGGTCGAGCTGCGCCTGGACGGCGGGATTGGAAGATGTGGCGAAGTCCTTCACGACCTCATCCCGTGCGATTGGCGACTACGCCGCAGCCCTGGGCTGCAGATAGTCGAGCACCGTGGCCAGCCGGTCTTTCAGCTCGTGGCGGTGGACCACCATGTCGACCATGCCGTGCTTGTGGAGATATTCGGCGCGCTGGAAGCCATCGGGGAGCTGTTCGCGGATCGTGTCCTGGATCACCCGCTGGCCGGCGAAACCGATCAGCGCGCCGGGCTCGGCGATGTGGATATCGCCCAGCATCGCGTAGCTGGCGGTGACGCCCCCCGTGGTCGGGTCGGTCAGCACGACGATATAGGGCAGGCCCGCTTCCTTGAGCCGGCGGGTCATCACCGTGGCCTTGGGCATCTGCATCAGGCTCAGAATGCCCTCCTGCATCCGCGCGCCGCCCGCTGCGGTGACGACGATATAGGGGCAACGCCGGGTCAGCGCGCGCTCGGCACCCTGGCAGAAGGCGGTGCCCACCGCCATGCCCATGCTGCCGCCCATGAAGCCGAAATCCTGCACCCCGACCACCGCCGGTCGGTCCTCGATCGTGCCGGAGCCGACGGTGAAAGCATCGCGGTGCGGGTTCTTGGCGCGCGCCTGCTTGAGCCGGTCGGTGTATTTCTTGGTGTCGCGGAATTTAAGCGGATCCTCGCGGACCTCGGGCTGGGGCAGGACGTCGTAGCCCGCGTCGAGCAATTGCCGCAGCCGCTCGTCGGCGCCGATCCTTCCGTGATGCTCGCAGCGCGGGCAGACGTGGAGGTTCTCGGCATATTCCTGCGCGAAGACCATCTGCTGGCATCCCGGGCATTTGACCCAGAGATCCTTGTCGGTCTCGCGCTTGGGGAGGAAGGCGAGCGAATTGCGGACGCGGTTGAACCAGTTCATGCGGGGAGCCTATAGGGCGCTCGCCCGGAACCGCCAAGACCGGTCGTTGCAAACAGCCTTCGTCATTGCGAGGAGCGAAGCGACGCGGCAATCCATGGACTGTTCCCGCAACTCTCGCGGCGGCTGAGAGGCCGGACCCTGGATTGCCGCGCGTCCTGACGGACGCTCGCAATGCCGAGAAAATCCGGACGAGAGCTCAGCGCGCGGAGTGGACCGCCTCGGCCAGCGCGGCGGTGAGCGCGCGTAGGTGCTCCGGGGCGTCCGCGCCATGCTCGCCGACCAGTTCGACCAGCGCCGAGCCCACGACCACGCCGTCGGCAACCTTGGCGATCGCCTCGGCCTGTTCGGGCGTGCGGACACCGAAGCCGACCGCGACGGGCAGGTCGGTCGCCCTCTTGAGCCGCGCGACCGCTTCCTCGATGCTGGCCTGCGCGGCCTGCTGCTGGCCGGTGATCCCGGCGACGGAGACGTAATAGAGAAACCCTTCCGAGCCCGCGAGCACCCGCGGCAGGCGCGCGGCGTCGGTGGTCGGGGTGGCGAGGCGGATCGGGGCGATCCCGGCGGCGCGCAATTGTGGGCCGAGCGCGTCGTCTTCCTCGGGCGGGATATCGACGCAGATCACCCCGTCGACCCCGGCCTTGGCGCATTCGACCGCGAACCATTCGGGTCCGCGGCGCACCATCGGGTTGGCATAGCCCATCAGCACCAGCGGCACCTCCGGGTGGCGCGCGCGAAACGCGGCGGCGATGGCGAGGACATCGGCGGTGGTGGTCCCGCCTCCGAGCGAGCGGATATTCGCCGCCTGGATCGCGGGGCCATCGGCCATCGGATCGGTGAAGGGCATCCCCAGCTCGATCACATCCGCGCCGCCCGCGACCAGCGCGTCGAGATTGGCCGCGGTGTCGCCGTCGCCCGCGGTGACGAAGCAGACGAGGGCTGGGTGAGGTTTGGCGAAGGTGGTGGAGAGGCGATCAGTCATAGAGGGGCACACTTTTGGTCAAAGTTCCGCTACCCTTTTTGCCGTCATCCCCGCGAAGGCGGGGATCCCGCTTGCTTTGACCGGCCAAAAAGGAAGCGGGATCCCGGATCAAGTCCGGGATGACGAGGGATGCGGAAGCGGTCACTGGATGTCCGCTCCCAGCCATACCCCACCTGCGTCATTGCGAGCCACAGGCGAAGCAATCCATCGCCCGCCGTCGCCACCGAACGCAAGGCCGTTCCATGGATTGCCGCGTCGCCCTTCGGGCTCCTCGCAATGACGAGACGGGAGGTTGAACACTAGATATCCACCCCGAGCTTCTCGGCCACGGTGAAGATGTCCTTGTCCCCGCGTCCGCACAGATTGGCGAGGATCACCGCGTCGCGGTCCATCTCCTTGGCGCGCTTCTGCACCGCCGCGATCGCGTGGCTGGGCTCCAATGCGGGGATAATCCCCTCGGTGCGGCACAGCAGCTGAAAGGCTTCGAGCGCCTCGTCGTCGGTGACCGCGGTGTATTCCACGCGGCCGCTGTCCTTCAGCCAGGCGTGTTCCGGCCCGATCCCGGGATAATCCAGCCCGGCGCTGATCGAGTGGCCCTCGGTGATCTGGCCGTCCTCGTCCTGCAGAAGATAGGTCTTGTTGCCGTGCAGCACGCCGGGCGAACCGCCGAGCAGGCTGGCGGCGTGTTCCTCGCCATGCAGGCCGCGGCCCGCCGCCTCGACGCCGAGCATCTTCACGTCGGCGTCGTCGAGGAAGGGGTGGAACAGCCCCAGCGCGTTGGAGCCGCCGCCGATCGCCGCGACCAGCAGATCGGGCAGGCGACCGATGCGGTCCTGCATCTGCTGGCGCGCTTCCTTGCCGATCACGCTCTGGAAATCGCGCACCATCTCGGGGTACGGGTGCGGGCCCGCCGCGGTGCCGATGATGTAGAAGGTGTCGTGGACATTGGCGACCCAGTCGCGCAGCCCCTCGTTCATCGCATCCTTGAGCGTCGCGCGGCCGCTGGTGACCGGGATCACCTCGGCGCCGAGCAGCTTCATCCGGAACACATTGGGCTGCTGGCGCTTCACATCGGTCGCGCCCATGTAGATCACGCAAGGCAGGCCGAAGCGCGCGCAGACGGTGGCGGTGGCCACCCCGTGCTGGCCCGCGCCGGTCTCGGCGATGATGCGGGTCTTGCCCATCCGGATCGCGAGCAGGATCTGGCCGATGCAATTGTTGATCTTGTGCGCGCCGGTGTGGTTGAGCTCGTCGCGCTTGAACCACACCTGCGCCCCGCCCAGCGCCTCGGTGAGCCGCTCGGCGAAATAGAGCGGGCTCGGGCGGCCGACATAATGTTCGAGCAGATCGTCGAACTGCGCCTTGAACGCCGGATCGGCCTGCGCCGCGCGGTATTCGCGCTCGAGCTCGAGCACCAGCGGCATCAGCGTCTCGGCGACATAGCGGCCGCCGTAATCGCCGAAATGGCCGCGTTCGTCTGGCTGGGTGCGGAAGGAATTGGGCTTGGTGTCCATGCAGGCTTCCTTGCCGGTCATGCCGGGCCAAGTCGAGACAGCTTGCGTTTGCGCTCGCGCATCTCGGCTTTGTGGGGGTTTACGCGCTCTTCACGGCCTCGCAGAAGGCGCGGATCAGCTCGACGCTCTTCACGCCGGGCGCGGTTTCGAGCCCGCTCGAGGCATCGACCAGCGGCGCGCCGGTGATCGCGATCGCCTCGCCGACGTTCTCCGGCGTCAACCCGCCCGCGAGCGCCCAGGGCATGAACGGCTCCCAGCCCTGCAGCAGGTCCCACTGGAACGAGACGCCGTTGCCGCCCGGCAACTCCTTGGCTGGCGCGTCGAACAGCAGCAGGTCGCAGGAATCCGCGAACTGCCGCGCGCGCTCGAGCGTCGCGGCCTCGCGCAGCCCCAGCGCGCGCCAGGTCTCGATCTTGATCGTCTTGCGCACCAGCGCCATCCATTCGGCCGTCTCGGAGCCGTGGAACTGGATCACATCGGGCCGCAGCGCCTCGTAGCAGCGCGCGAGATAGTCCGGCTGCATCGCCACGGTCACCAGCACCAGCTTGACGCCTTCGGGCACCCGCCGTCGCAGCTTGGCCGCGTCTTCGAGCGCAACATGGCGCGGGCTCTTCTCGTAATGAACCAGCCCGACATGGGTCGCGCCGGCGTCGATGGCGGCGTCCATCGTCTCGGGCGTCGAGAGCCCGCAAATCTTGATCTGCGTCGTCATGGGTTTCCTACAATGTCGCTTCGATGTCTCGAGCCGCTTCGAGCGGGTCGTCGGCGCGGCTGATCGGTCGGCCGATCACGAGCACGCTGGCCCCGTCGTCGCGCGCCTGGCGCGGGGTGACGACACGCTTCTGGTCGCCGGAGGCGCTTCCGGCGGGGCGCAGGCCGGGAACGACGAGGAAGCCGTCTTTCCAGTCGCGGTGGACGGCTGCAACCTCGCGGCCCGAGCAGACGATCCCGTCGAGCCCGGCCTCGCGCGCCAGATCCGCAAGCCGCAAGACATGCTCGTGCGGCGAACCCGTCACCCCGGTGCGGTCCAGATCGCGCTCGTCGAGGCTGGTGAGCATGGTCACCGCGACCACCTTGCAGCGCTCGCCTGCGGCTGCCTTGGCATCCTCCATCATCGCCCGTCCGCCGCTGGCGTGGACGGTGACGATGCTGGGTTCGAGCACGCTCACCGCCTGCATCGCGCGCGCGGCGGTGTTGGGAATGTCGTGCAGTTTGAGGTCGAGAAAGATCGGCAGGCCGAGATGCGCGATGGCGAGCACGCCGTGGTGGCCGTGGGCGTAGAAGAACTCCATCCCCAGCTTGATCCCGCCGATATGCGGCTTGGCGCGTTCGGCGAGCGCATGCGCTTCCTCAAGCCGGGGTTCGTCGAGGGCGAGATAGACTGGATTGCTCATGGGTTCTGGGTCGTGGCGGCGGCGGATGCAGAAGCGGATGAGGCAGTCGTGGTCGGCGCAGGAGCGAGCGAATCGTCCGGCTCGGCGACCGGCCGCGTCGGTGCCGGGGGTGCGGCGGGCGCGAGCGCATCGGGCTGCGTCGGCGCACGCGAACGGCTTCCGACCCGGGCCGCGGATTCCAGCGCCGCAATGCGCCGTTCCAGCCGCCATTTCGTGCCGCGGTGGATCAGCCACATCGGCACCAGACCGAGCAGGAAGGCGGCGATCGCCAGCGCCGGAATCTTGGTTTCGAGCACCGTATTGGTCCAGATCGTCACCTCGACCGG
>JAHJWA010000189.1 GCA_018828205.1 Alphaproteobacteria bacterium | reverse complement strand
CCCGAACCGTCGCCGACCACGACCAGAGCGGCGAAGCCGAAGCGCTTACCACCCTTCACGGTCTTGGAGACGCGGTTGATGTGGACCAGCTTCTCGATGATGCCGTCGTCTTCTTCCTGACGTCCACCGCGACGGTTGTTGTCGCGACCGCCACCGGGGCCACCGCGACCGCGATTGCCGCCGCCGGGGCCACCCGGGCCGCCGCGACCACCGCCGCCGCCACCGGGGCCGCCGCGTCCGCGACCGGCCGTCTGGCGATCGCGGGGCTGGCCTTCGGAGGCCTGGGCAGGCGACTGGTTGTCGGCAGCCTCGGAAGGCGTATCGGCGATTGCCGGCGCTTCCTTGGTGACCGCATGCTCGGTCTCGGCCTTGGCAGGCTGGTCGATCTCGACCGGCTTGGCCTCGGACTTGGATTCCGTCGCCGCAGCCTCGGCTGCGGGAGCCTTGGTTTCGGGGGTCTCTTCGGTTTTGTTGTCGTCAGCCATCATCAGAACTCCAGCCCGCCTTCGCGAGCGGCGTCGGCCAGCGCTTTGACGCGACCGTGGAACAGGAAGCCGCCGCGATCGAACACGACGGTGGTGACGCCGGCCTTCTTGGCGGCGGCGGCGATGTCCTTGCCGACCGTCTTGGCGGCATCGACATTCGCACCGGAATTCTCCGCGCCGAGCGTCGATGCGGCGGCGACGGTCTTGCCGGCGGCGTCATCGATGATCTGCGCGTAGATGTGCTTGCCGGTGCGGTGCACGGACAGACGCGGCTTGCCACCCGCACGGCTCTTGAGCGCGGTGCGGACACGCTGGCGGCGGCGTTCGAAAAGGGAAAGTTTGGCCATGTTACTTCTTCTTCCCTTCCTTGCGGAAGACGTACTCGCCCTGGTACTTGATACCCTTGCCCTTGTAGGGTTCGGGCTTGCGCCAGCGGCGGATTTCGGCGGCGAACTGGCCAACGGACTGCTTGTCGATGCCCGAGACGATCACGGTCGTCTGGTCGGGCGTGGCGACATCGAGGCCTTCGGGAATGTCGAGATCGACATCGTGGCTGTAGCCGAGCTGAAGCTTGAGCTTGCGGCCCTGCGCTGCGGCACGATAGCCGACACCCGTGATCACCAGCGTCTTGGCGAAACCGTCGGTGACGCCTTCGACAAGATTGGAGACCAGCGTGCGCTGCAGACCCCAGAAGGACCGTGCCTCCTTGGTTTCGTTCGCCGGGTTGACCTGGATCTCGTCGCCTTCGACCTTGTAGGCGATGTGATCCGACAGGCGCAGGGTCAAGGTGCCCTTGGGCCCTTTGACGCTCAGCACGTTGCCATCGATATTGGCGGTCACCCCAGAGGGGATCGCGACCGGTCGTTTACCGATGCGGCTCATCAGAATACCTCCGCCAGCACTTCGCCACCGACGTTCTCGTTGCGGGCTTCCGCATCGGAAAGCACGCCGCGGGGCGTCGAGACGATGGTGATGCCGAGGCCGTTGCGCACCGTCGGAAGTTCCTTGGAACCCGAGTAGACGCGGCGGCCGGGCTTCGAAACGCGCGAGACGTGCTTGATAGCAGGTTCGCCTTCGAAATATTTCAGTTCGATCCGCAGCGCCTTGTGCTTGCCGCTGGAATCCTCGGAGAAGCCACGGATGTAGCCTTCACGCTGGAGCACTTCCAGGACGTTCGCACGCAGCTTGGACGCGGGCGAAAGGACGGAATCCTTCTTCGCCTGCTGGCCGTTGCGGATACGGGTGAGCATGTCACCCAGGGGATCGGTCATAGCCATCTTCTAGATCCTCACCAGCTCGACTTGGTCAGGCCGGGAATCAGGCCCTTATTGCCCAGATTCCGCAGCTCGATCCGGTTGACGCCGAACTTGCGGTAGTAGCCGCGCGGGCGGCCGGTGGTCGAACAGCGGTTGCGCACGCGGGTCGGATTCGCGTTACGCGGAATTTCGGCCATCTTCAGGCGCGCCATCAGACGGTCGCCCTCGTCGGCCGACGTGTCGTCGGCAATCGCCTTAAGCTTTGCAAGCTTAGCGGCATACTGCTTGACGAGCTTCTTGCGACGCTCGTTCTTGTTGATCGAACTCAGTTTCGCCATTGGACTTAAGTTCCTCTGCTAGCGGCCCTCAGGCGGCTTCTTTCTGCTCGGCCGTGTGGCCAATGAACGGGAAGCCGAACAGGCGCAGCAATTCGCGCGCTTCGTCGTCGGTCTTCGCCGTGGTGGTTACGATGATGTCCATTCCCCGGACCTTCTCGATCTTGTCGTAGCTGATCTCGGGGAAAACGATCTGTTCCTTCAGGCCCATCGCGTAATTGCCGCGCCCGTCGAAGCTCTTCGGGTTCAGCCCGCGAAAGTCGCGGATCCGCGGCATTGCGATCGTGACCAGACGGTCGACGAATTCGAACATCCGCTCGCGCCGCAAGGTCACCTTGCAACCGATCGGCATGCCTTCGCGCAGCTTGAACTGGGCGATCGACTTCTTGGCGATGGTGATGACCGGCTTCTGGCCGGCAATCAGCGCCATTTCGTCGGCGGCGGTCTGAACCTTCTTCTTGTCCTGACTGGCTTCGCCTACGCCCATGTTGAGCGTGATCTTGTCCAGACGCGGAACCTCGAGACGGTTCTTGTAGCCGAATTTCTCGGTCATCGCCTTGACGATCTCGTCGTCGTAGCGCTGCCTCATACGAGGGGTATAATCAGCCATCGATGGTCTCCCCGGACTTGACGGCGACGCGCACCTTCTTGCCGTCCTTCTCTTCGAAACGGACGCGGGTGGGCTTGCCGTCCTTGGGATCGGCCACGGCCACCTTGCAGATCGGCATCGCCGCTGCGAAGCGGTCGATCCCACCCTGCGGGTTGGCCTGGTCGGGCTTGCGGTGACGGGTGGCGATGTTGACGCCATCCACGATCAGCTTGCCTTCCTTGGGCATTACCTTGGAGACGGTGCCGGTCTGGCCCTTGTCCTTGCCGGACAGCACCACGACCTTGTCGCCCTTCTTGATGTTAGCGGCGGCCATTACAGCACCTCCGGCGCGAGCGAGATGATCTTCATGAAGCCGCGGCCGCGCAGTTCGCGCACCACCGGGCCGAAGATACGGGTGCCGATCGGCTCTTCGCTCTTGTTCACGAGCACGGCGGCATTGCTGTCGAAGCGGATGACGCTGCCGTCGGGACGGCGGACGTCCTTGCGGGTCCGCACGATCACGGCGCGATGGACGTCGCCCTTCTTCACCTTGGCGCGCGGCTGGGCTTCCTTGACGGAAACCACGATGACATCGCCGACGCTCGCGGTGCGACGCTTCGACCCGCCCAGTACCTTGATGCACTGGACGCGCTTGGCGCCGCTGTTGTCCGCGACGTCGAGATTGGACTGCATCTGGATCATAGATCCGTCTTCCTTCTCATTGGCTTGCCGGAACCAGTCCGGCAGTTCCTAAAACGTCAGTTACTGGCGGCCTCGACCTCGAGGTTCGCCTCGACCGCCTGGGTGCCGCCCGCGGTTACGCGATCCTTCACCTGCCAGGTCTTGGTCTTCGAAATCGGCTTGGTCTCCTCGATACGGACGACGTCGCCGAGCGTGTATTCATTCGTCTCGTCGTGAGCGTGATACTTCTTCGAACGACGGATGATCTTCCCGTAGAGCGGGTGCTTCACCTTGCGTTCGACCTTCACGGTCACGGTCTTGTCGGTCTTGTCGGAAGTGACGGTCCCGATCAGGATACGTTTGGGCATGGTCTACTCCTCAGGCTTTCGCTTTGGCGTCAGCATCGGAGCGCTTGGCGCGCTCGGTCTGAAGCGTCTTGATCTTGGCGATCGTGCGACGGACTTCGCGGATACGCGCCGGCGCTTCGAGCTGGTTGGTGGCAGCCTGGAACCGCAGGTTGAACTGCTCGCGCTTGAGCGTGGTCAGTTCTTCCGACAGCTGATCGTCGCTCTTCTGGCGCAGATCGTCGGTCTTGGTCGAATTCTGGGCCATCATTCGCCTCCCAAGTGCGAGGTGTCGCCAAAGCGGGCGATAACCTTGGTCTTGATCGGCAGCTTCATCGCTGCGCGCTCGAAGGCTTCGGCGGCGAGCGGACCGGCAACGCCGTCCAGTTCGAACAGGATCCGGCCCGGCTTCACGCGGGCGGCCCAATATTCGACCGAGCCCTTGCCCTTACCCTGACGCACTTCGGCGGGCTTCTTCGAAATCGGCACATCGGGGAACACGCGGATCCACAGGCGTCCCTGACGCTTTATGTGGCGCGTGATCGCACGACGCGCGGCCTCGATCTGGCGCGCGGTGATACGCTCGGGTTCCAGGGCCTTGAGGCCGTAGGAGCCGAAGTTCAGCGTGGTTCCGCCCTTGGCATTGCCATGGATCCGGCCCTTGAAGGCCTTGCGGAACTTGGTTTTTTTCGGTTGCAGCATTTTTTCTACCTATCCTGCAATCAGCGAGCCGGTCGCACGCCGGAGGTCTGCGATTCCATCATCAGACGGTCCTGCGCGGTCGGATCGTGGCCGAGAATCTCGCCCTTGAAGACCCACACCTTGATGCCGATGATGCCATAGGCGGTCAGCGCCTCGGCTTCGGCATAGTCGATGTTGGCGCGCAGCGTGTGCAGCGGCACCCGGCCTTCGCGATACTGTTCGACACGGGCGATTTCCGCGCCGCCGAGACGGCCGCCGCAGACGATCTTGATGCCTTCGGCACCCAGACGCATGGCGGACTGCATGGCGCGCTTCATCGCACGACGGAAGGCGATACGGCGGATCAGCTGATCGGCGATGCCCTGGGCGACGAGCTTGGCGTCGACTTCCGGCTTGCGGATCTCGACGATGTTGAGCTTGACGTCGCTCGCGGTCATCGAGGCCAGCTTGACGCGCAGCTTCTCGATATCTGCGCCCTTCTTGCCGATGATGACGCCGGGACGCGCCGCGTAGATCGAGATGCGGCACAGCTTGGCCGGACGCTCGATCACCACCTTGGAGATCGCGGCCTGGGGCAGCGATTCCATGATGAACTTGCGGATTTCGATGTCTTCCTTGAGCAGCTGCGCATAGTCACGCCCTTCGGCGTACCAGCGGCTGTCCCAGGTGCGGTTGATCTGCAGACGCAGACCGATCGGATTGCTCTTCTGGCCCATCTTACGCCTCTTCCTCTTCGCGCACCACGATCCGCAGCTTGCTGAACGGCTTCAGGATACGGGTGGACTTGCCACGACCGCGCGTGTGGAAACGCTTCATGGTGATCGACTTGCCGACGGAAGCTTCCGCAACCACCAGCGCGTCGACGTCGAGATCGTGATTGTTTTCCGCATTGGCGATCGCCGAGGCGAGCACCTTGCTGGCATCACGGGCCATCGCCTTCTTGGAGAAGGCGAGGATGTTGAGCGCCTCTTCGGCCTTCTTGCCGCGGATCAGCTCCGCGACAAGATTCAGCTTCTGCGCGGAACCACGAATGGTGGTGCCCACGGCCAGAGCCTCGTTATCGGCGACGCGGCGGGGAGACTTAGCCTTGCCCATTAGCGCTTACCCTTCTTGTCCGAGGCATGGCCCGGGAACGTCCGCGTCGGCGCGAATTCGCCGAGCTTGTGGCCGACCATCTCTTCCGAGACGGAGACCGGGATGAACTTGTGGCCATTGTAGACGCTGAACGTCAGACCGACGAACTGCGGCAGGATCGTCGAACGACGCGACCAGGTCTTGATGGGCTTGGAGCCACTGCTGTCCTGCGCGTCTTCGGCCTTTTTCAAAAGGCTGAGTTCGACGAACGGACCTTTCCAGACGGAACGAGCCATTGGTCCTTACCTCTTCTTCTTGGCGTGGCGCGAACGGATGATCATTTTGTCCGTCTGCTTGTTGTTGCGGGTGCGGGCGCCCTTGGTGGGCTTGCCCCACGGGGTGACCGGATGACGGCCACCGCTGGTGCGGCCTTCGCCGCCGCCGTGCGGGTGATCGACCGGGTTCTTGGCGACGCCGCGGGTCAGCGGGCGACGGCCCTTCCAGCGGGTCCGTCCGGCCTTGCCGAAGTTCTGGTTCTGGTTGTCCGGGTTGGACACGGCACCGACGGTGCCCATGCAGTCCGCACGCAGATAACGCTGCTCGCCTGAATTCAGTCTGACGATGACCATGCCGCGATCGCGACCGACCAGCTGGACGTAGGCACCGGCGGAACGGGCGATCTGCCCGCCCTTTTCCGGCTTCATCTCCACATTGTGGCAGATGGTGCCGACCGGCATCTGGCCCAGCAGCATCGCGTTGCCCGGCTTGGTGTCGACGCGCTCGCCGGCAATCACCTTGTCGCCAACGGCAAGCCGCTGCGGCGCGATGATGTAAGCGAGCTCATCGTCGGTGTATTTGATCAGCGCGATGAAGGCGGTGCGGTTGGGATCGTATTCAATCCGCTCCACGGTGCCCTCGACGTCCCACTTGCGACGCTTGAAGTCGATATAGCGGTACTTCTGCTTGTGACCGCCCGCGATACCGCGCGAGGTCACATGACCCTTGTTGTTGCGGCCGCCCGTCTTGCGCTTGCCCTCGGTCAGAGACTTGATCGGGCCACCCTTGTGGAGCCCCGACTTGTCGACCAGGATCAAGCCACGGCGTGCGGGGCTCGTCGGTTTGTAATTCTTGAGTGCCATTGGTTCCTAGCCCCTCAGATACCGCTCGTGATGTCGATCATTTCACCCTCGGCGAGGGTGACGATCGCCTTCTTCACGTCGGAACGCTTGTAGGACCTGCCCTTCCAGCGTTTGGTCTTGCCCTTGGTCACGATGGTGTTCACGCCCACGACTTTCTTGTCGTAGATCGCCTCGACCGCTTCTTTGATCTGCGGCTTCGTTGCATCATTCGCGACCTTGAAGACGACCGCATTGTGCTCGGACGCCATCGTCGACTTCTCGGTGATGTGGGGCGCGAGAATCACGTCGTAGTGACGCGCGTCCACTTCCTGCTTCTTAGCCATTGAACCGGGCCTCCAGCTTTGCGACCGCATCCTTGGTGAGGATCAGCGTGTCGTGCTTCAGGATGTCGTAGACATTGGCGCCGACCGCGGGGAGCATGTTGATCCCCGGCAGGTTGCGCGCCGCCTTCTGGAAGCCGTCGTTC
Organism: Alphaproteobacteria bacterium; assembly: GCA_018828205.1. Lineage (GTDB taxonomy): Bacteria > Pseudomonadota > Alphaproteobacteria > Sphingomonadales > Sphingomonadaceae > Qipengyuania. Next base: position 6,586 of record JAHJWA010000189.1, on the reverse strand, counting down.
ACGGTCTCGCCGTCGATAAACAGCACCTTGCCGCTCCAGCCGTTCTTGTCGAACTGACCCTTGAGCGCCTTGGTCTTGGCATCGGTGAGATCGAGGCTGTCGAGGATGATCAGGCCTTCCTTGGCCTTGCTCGAGAGCGCCATCTTGAGACCGAGCGCGCGGACCTTCTTGTTGAGCGACTGCTCGAACTCGCGCCGACGCGGGCCATGGGCCTTGCCGCCGCCGATGAAGATCGGAGCGCCACGGTCGCCGTGACGGGCGCCGCCGGTACCTTTCTGGCGGACGAACTTCTTGCCCGTACGGTTGACATCCGACCGCTCGCGCGCCGCGCGGGCGGTGCCGCGACGGTTCTCGAGCTGCCAGGTGACGACCCGGTGCAGGATGTCAGCACGCGGCTCCACCCCGAACACGGCATCGTCGAGTTCGATATCGCCCGACGCCTTGCCGTCGATATTCTGGACCTTCACCTTCATGGGTCAGCCCTCCTTGTTCTCGCCGTCGGCCTTGTCGGCGCTCGGCGTGGTGCTGGTGTCATCTTGGGCAGCACCCGGCTCGGCGTCGGCGCCGGCCTGCTGCTGGTCCATCAGCTTTTCCTGCTGCTCGACCGAAACTTCCGGGTTCACGGCGTGATCGGCATTGCTCTCGATAAGACCGGCATCGGCCTCTTCGTGAGCGAACTCGTCCTGGTTGCGCCGCATGACGCCCGGGAACGGCAGATCCTCGGAGTGCTTGATCTTGACGGAGTCGCGAACCAGCATCCAGCCGTTCTTCGCGCCCGGGACCGAGCCCTTGACGAAGAGCAGGCCGCGTTCGGCGTCGGTGCGCACGATCTCGAGGTTCTGCTGGGTGCGCTGACGGTCGCCCATGTGGCCGGCCATCTTCTTGCCCTTGAACACCTTGCCCGGATCCTGGCGCTGGCCGGTCGAACCGTGCGAACGGTGCGAGAGCGAGACGCCGTGGGTAGCGCGCAGACCACCGAAGTTCCAACGCTTCATGGCGCCGGCGAAGCCCTTGCCCTGCGTGTGGCCGGTGATGTCGACCTTCTGGCCGGCGATGAAATGCTCGGCGGAGATGCGGGCACCGACCGGCAGGAGGGCGTCTTCGCCATCCACGCGGAATTCGGCGACCTTCATCTTGAGGCCGACTTCAGCCTTGGCGAAAGCTTCGCGCTGCGGCTTGTTGACGTTCTTGTGCTTGGCTTCGCCGGCACCGAGCTGGACGGCGTAATAGCCATCCCGGTCGGCGGTGCGATGCAATGTAACCTGGCAATCTTCCAGCGACAGAACGGTAACCGGCACGTGCCGACCGTCCTCCTGGAAGAGGCGGGTCATCCCGACTTTTTTCGCGATAACGCCTGTGCGCATCGTCAGAACTCCTAAACAGAGGCACCCGGCCCATCCGGGTGCTTGCGAACAACCGGGTTCAACCCCGGCGGTCCAATTCGGCCCATAAATGCGATGCGAGCCCCGTCCGGGCCGAGTGCTCCGTCGGGCCGGATGGCCGTGGGAACGAGACGGGGGACGCAGACCCGGATAAATCCGGCGGTATCCCTTACCTCAAAGAGCGACTTCGCTCTTCGAACGATCTTCCCGCTAGGGCGGAAAACTCGTGCCGCCTAGGGGGCGGGCTTGAAATTCCCCGGTCGTTTAAGGTCCCACCGGGAGGACCGGGCGCCGGGTCGAACCGGGGCCCTTCGGAAACTCGCTCAGGCGAGCTTGATTTCGACGTTAACGCCGGCAGCGAGGTCGAGCTTCATCAGCGCGTCGACCGTCTGGGCGTTCGGCTGCACAATGTCCAGCAGTCGCTTGTAGGTACGCACCTCGAACTGCTCGCGCGACTTCTTGTCGATGTGCGGGCCGCGGTTCACGGTGAACTTCTCGATACGCGTCGGCATGGGAATGGGGCCACGAATAAGAGCACCCGTGCGACGTGCGGTTTCGGCGATTTCGCCAGTTGCCTGGTCGAGAACGCGGTGGTCGAACGCCTTGAGGCGAATGCGGATATTCTGAGCTTCCATTACCTATACCGATGCGAAAGAGCCAAGGAAGCCCGGAGACCTCCAAAAAAAGAGAACCGCCCCACCCAACCGATAAACCGGTGAGGGGCGGCCCTCCTCAAACTTTAAAGCGCGCGCCGCTGGAGACGAATCTCCGGTCGCGACGCGCGCTCTATATTACTTCGTGATGCTGCTGACAACCCCAGAACCGACGGTCCGGCCACCTTCACGGATGGCGAAGCGAAGGCCCTCGTCCATGGCGATCGGTGCGATCAGCTTGACGCCGATGGTCACGTTATCACCAGGCATCACCATCTCGGTGCCCTCGGGGAGGATGACCTCGCCGGTGACGTCGGTGGTGCGGAAGTAGAACTGCGGGCGGTAGTTGGCGAAGAACGGCGTGTGACGGCCACCCTCGTCCTTCGACAGCACGTAGACTTCGGCGCTGAACTCGGTGTGCGGGTTGACCGAACCGGGCTTGGCCAGAACCTGGCCACGCTCGACGTCTTCACGCGCGATACCGCGGATCAGGGCACCGACGTTGTCGCCGGCTTCACCGCGATCGAGCAGCTTGCGGAACATTTCGACGCCGGTCACGACGGTCTTGGTCGTGTCCTTGATGCCGACGATTTCGCATTCGTCGCCCACGTTGACGATACCGGTCTCGATACGGCCGGTGACGACCGTGCCGCGACCCGAGATCGAGAACACGTCCTCGATCGGCATCAGGAAGGGCTTGTCGACCGGACGCTCGGGCTGCGGGATGTAGGAATCGACCGCTTCCATCAGCGCCTTGATCGAGCTCTCGCCGATCGCCTCGTCGCGACCTTCCAGAGCGGCCAGAGCCGAACCCTTGACGATCGGAATGTTGTCGCCGTCGAAATCATAGGCCGAAAGCAGTTCGCGAACTTCGAGTTCGACGAGCTCGAGCAGCTCCTCGTCGTCGACTTGGTCGACCTTGTTGAGGTAGACCACCAACTGCGGCACGCCGACCTGACGGGCGAGCAGGATGTGCTCGCGGGTCTGGGGCATCGGGCCGTCGGCAGCGTTCACCACCAGGATCGCGCCATCCATCTGCGCGGCGCCGGTGATCATGTTCTTCACATAGTCGGCGTGGCCCGGGCAATCGACATGCGCGTAGTGGCGCTTCTCGGTTTCGTATTCGACGTGAGCGGTCGAGATCGTGATGCCGCGCTCGCGCTCTTCGGGAGCCTTGTCGATGTTGGCGAAATCGACGGCAGCGCCGCCGAAGGTTTCCGCCATCACCTTGGTGATCGCCGCAGTCAGCGTGGTCTTACCGTGATCGACGTGACCGATGGTGCCGATGTTGCAGTGCGGCTTGTTCCGCTGGAATTTTTCCTTGGCCATTTTACTCTAACCTCTGTTCAAAAATTGATTCTGTGCGGGGAAACGCGGCACCCGCCGAAACAGGCGCCGCCCCTAGCTGTATCGCTTGCCTTAGGCAAGCTTCTCCTTGACGTCCTGCGCAACCGCCGCAGGCACTTCTTCATAATGGGAGAACTGCATCGAGTAGTTTGCACGCCCCTGGCTGAACGAACGCAGCTCGTTCACATAGCCGAACATGTTGGCGAGCGGCACCATGGCTTCGACCGCCTGGGCGTTGCCCCGGCTGTCGGTGCCCTGGATCTGGCCACGGCGCGAATTGAGATCGCCGATAACGTCCCCAAGATAATCGTCCGGAGTGATGACTTCAACCTTCATCACCGGCTCGAGCAGCTTGATCCCGCCACGTTCGGCGGCCTCACGCATCGCACCCTTGCCGCAGATTTCGAACGCCACGGTCGAGGAGTCGACATCGTGATAGGCGCCGTCGGTCAGATGGACGGTGAAATCGATGATCGGGAAGCCGATCAGATAGCCGCTGGCGGCCTGCTCGCGGATACCCTTCTCGAGCGACGGGATATATTCCTTCGGAATGTTACCGCCCTTGATGCTGTCCTCGAACACGATGCCCTGACCGCGCTCACCCGGGGTGAAGGTCGCCTTGGCACGGGCGAACTGCCCGGTACCCCCGGATTGCTTCTTGTGGGTGTAATCGACGTCGATCGTGCGACCGAGCGATTCGCGGTACGCAACCTGCGGCGCGCCGACATTGGCTTCGACCTTGAACTCGCGCTTCATGCGATCGACCAGGATGTCGAGGTGAAGCTCGCCCATGCCCTTGATGATCGTCTGGCCCGATTCGTGGTCGGTCGAGACGCGGAACGAGGGATCCTCGGCGGCGAGGCGATTGAGCGCGACGCCCATCTTTTCCTGGTCGGCCTTGGTCTTGGGCTCCACCGACAGCTCGATCACGGGCTCGGGGAATTCCATCCGCTCGAGGATGATCGGATGCGCCGTGTCGCACAGCGTGTCACCGGTGGTGGTGTCCTTCATCCCGGCGATGGCGACGATGTCACCCGCGAACGCCTCATCGATGTCCTCGCGGTTGTTCGAGTGCATCAGCAGCATGCGGCCGATCTTTTCCTTCTTGTCCTTCACCGAGTTGAGCACCTGCCCCTTGGACAGCTTGCCCGAATAGATGCGGGTAAAGGTCAGCGAACCGACGAAGGGATCGTTCATGATCTTGAACGCCAGCGCGCTAAAGGGCGCATCGTCGGACGAGGCGCGGCTCGCGGTCTCGTCGGTATCGGGGATGATGCCCTCGATCGCGGGCACGTCGAGCGGCGACGGCATGTAATCGACCACCGCGTCGAGCAGGGGCTGGACGCCCTTGTTCTTGAACGCCGAGCCGCAGACCACGGGGACGAAGGCGCGCGCCAGCGTGCCCTTGCGGATCAGCTTCTTGATGGTGGCGACATCGGGGATCTCGCCTTCGAGATAGGCTTCCATCACCGCATCATCCTGGTCGACGACCAGCTCGATCAGCTTCTCGCGGTATTCCGCAGCCTTCTCGACCATGTCCTCGGGGATGTCGATGTAGTTGAACGAAGCGCCCAGGCTCTCGTCTTCCCAGACGATGCCGCGGTTGTTCACCAGATCGACCAGGCCCTTGAGATCGCTCTCCATCCCGATCGGGAGATAGAGCACCAGCGGCTCGGCGCCGAGACGGTCGATGATCGACTGGACGCAATAGTAGAAATCGGCGCCGGTGCGGTCGAGCTTGTTGATGAAGCACATCCGCGGCACGCCGTATTTGTCGGCCTGGCGCCAGACGGTTTCGGACTGGGGTTCGACGCCCGCGACGCCGTCGAAGACCGCGACCGCGCCGTCGAGCACGCGAAGGCTGCGCTCGACTTCGATGGTGAAGTCGACGTGGCCGGGGGTGTCGATGATGTTGATGCGGTGCTTGGGGCCCTGGCCGTCTTCGGCCGCCCAGAAGGTGGTCGTCGCGGCGGAGGTGATGGTGATCCCGCGCTCCTGCTCCTGCTCCATCCAGTCCATGGTCGCGGCGCCGTCGTGGACTTCGCCGATCTTGTAGGACTTGCCGGTGTAATAGAGGATGCGTTCGGTGGTGGTGGTCTTGCCGGCATCGATGTGAGCCATGATGCCGATGTTGCGATAGCGCTCGAGCGGATAATCGCGGGCCATGTGGAATTCCTTATGCGAAACGGAGGCGGTTCGTACCGGTGCGGGCCGGGGCGGGCCTGGGCGGGCCTGGGCGGGTTCGTGCTTGCTCAGGGGCCCCGGGACGGGCGACCCCCATATGGTGCTTCGTGTGACCTTATGAAGACCGCCCCGCGTCCACCCGTGTCTCGACTGCGCTCGACACGAACGGATGCCAGGGCCGGATGCCGGGGCGGTCCTCTGAGGGCCGCTACCAGCGGTAGTGCGAGAAGGCGCGGTTGGCGTCCGCCATGCGGTGGGCGTCTTCGCGCTTCTTGACCGCGTTGCCGCGGTTGTTGGCGGCATCCATCAGCTCGCCCGAGAGGCGCGCCGACATGGTGGTCTCGGGACGACCGCGCGCGGCGGAGATGACCCAGCGCATCGCGAGCGCCTGGGCGCGCTCGGGCCGCACCTCGACCGGCACCTGATAGGTGGCACCGCCGACGCGGCGCGAACGCACCTCGACCTGCGGCTTCACGTTCTCGAGCGCGGTGTGGAACAGCTCGATCGGGTTCGCCTTGGCCTTCTCCTCGACGGTGTCGAGCGCGGTGTAGACGATCCCCTCGGCGACGGCCTTCTTGCCGTCGAGCATGAGGTTGTTCATGAATTTCGACAGGATCTGATCCCCGAACTTGGGATCGGGCAGGATCACCCGCTTTTCGGGACGACGACGACGTGACATTGCAAATTCCTTCTATCCGGGAGCGCGGCGCGCCTCGCTGGGCGCTCTCCGTCCCGAACGTCATCCCAGCGAAAGCTGGGATCTGCGTCCGGTAACGCTCCGGTTGAAACAGACCATCGGGCTTCGCACCCCGCCGAACCGGATCCCAGCTTTCGCTGGGATGACGACGGAGGGTCGAATGCCGCGCAAGGTCACTTCGGCCGCTTGGCCCCGTACTTCGACCGCGACTTCTTGCGGTCCTTGACGCCCTGCGTATCGAGCACGCCGCGCAGCACGTGGTAGCGCACGCCGGGAAGATCGCGGACACGACCGCCGCGGATCAGCACGACGCTGTGCTCCTG
>JAHJWA010000188.1 GCA_018828205.1 Alphaproteobacteria bacterium | reverse complement strand
CCAGCCGCCTGCCCCCGTAGCGCTGGGTGAAGCCCTCGATCTCGCCCTCGCGGTGCTGCCAGGCGCGCTTGGGCAGGTCCGAGGTCACCCCGCAGTAGACCGTGCCGTTGCGGTGATTGGCCATGAAGTAGACCGCGGGCTGGAAATGGCGGTGTCGGGCCATGGATTGCTTCGCTTTCGCTCGCAATGACGAGGGTGGTGGGTTTACCCACCATAGCATCCCTTCGTCATGGCGAGGAGCGCAGCGACGACGCCATCCATGGTGGGGCGCCCGCTGATGGCTCGCTTCCCGCCGTGGATTGCTTCGCTTCGCTCGCAATGACGAATTGGGCTAGGTGACCGCCGCCCGCTGCGAGAACTCCGGTCGCTGCCACTCGCCGCTCGCGAACACCTCCGCCAGATGCCGCGCCGCCTGGGCCATGTCCGCGAAGCGCAGATAGGCCGGCGCGAAGCCGAGGCGGAGGATGTCGGGGTCGCGGAAATCGCCGATCACGCCGCGGGCGATCAGCGCTTGGCTGAGCGCATAGGCTTCGGGGTGGCGGAAGGAGAGCTGGCTGCCGCGTTTGCTCGGATCGGTGGGGCTGACGAGGTCCAGATCCAGCCCCTGCGCGGCGAGACAGGTGCGGAAGAATTCCGACAGCGCCTGCGATTTGGCGTGGAGCCGGTCCACCCCGATCTCGGCGATCAGCTCGACCCCGACCTCCAGCGCCGCCATGCCGAGGATCGGCGGGGTACCGCACAGCAGCCGGTCGACCCCGGCGCCCGGTGCGTAATCGTCGGAGAAGGCGAAGGGCGCGGCGTGGCCCATCCAGCCGCTCAAGGGTTGCTGGAGCGCATCGTGGTGGCGCTCGGCAACGAAGGCGAAGGCGGGCGCGCCCGGGCCGCCGTTGAGATATTTGTAGCCGCAGCCGACCGCGAAATCGGCCCCGCAGGCGTTGAGTTCGACGGGAAAGGCGCCGCAGCTATGCGACAGGTCCCACAGCACCAGCGCGCCGGCTTCGTGCGCGGCGCGGGTCAGCGCCGCCATGTCGAACAATTCGCCGGTCTTGTAATGCGTCTGGGTCAGCAGCAGCAGCGCGACATCCTCATCAAGCGCTTCGGCGATGCGCTCGCGCGGCGCCAGCCGGCGGGTGGCGAGACCTTGGCGCTCGAGCCCCTCGATCATGTAGAGATCGGTGGGGAAATTGCCCGGCTCGGAGAGGATGACCTTGCGCCGCTTCCCGTTCTGGGCCTGCATCGCGAGCGCGGCGGCGATCAGCTTGAACAGGTTCACCGAGACGCTGTCGCAGGCGATCACCTCGTGGGACTGCGCGCCGATCAGCGGGGCGATCTTGCCGCCGATGCGCTGCGGCATGGATATCCAGTCGGCGCTGTTCCAGCTGCGGATCAGGTCCTGACCCCATTCCTGCGCCACCACTTCGGCGAGCCGCGCCGGCGTTGCCCTGGGCAGCATGCCGAGCGAATTGCCGTCGAGATAGATCACGCCTTCGGTGAGCACGAAACGCTCGCGATAAACCGCCAGCGGGTCGGCGGCGTCGAGTTCGCGCGCGCGCTGCTCTGTGTCGGTCATGCGAGCGCCCTCAGCACCGCGCGGCACAGCCCGGCATCGCCGTTCGCGACCTTGAGCGGCAGCGCGATCAGCTCGTAGCGGCCCTCGGGCACGTCATCGAGCACCAGCCCTTCGAGAATGCGCATGTCGTGCTCGAGCACGGCCTTGTGCGCGGCCATGGTCTTGCTCTCCTGCGGATCGACCGAGGGGGCGTCGGTGCCGATCAGCTTGACCCCCTGCAGCGCGAGCCATTCGATGGTCTCAGGGGCGATCGGCAGCCAGTCGCTGCGCCATTCGTCATGCGGGAAGGCGTCCCAGGTGCGGAACAGCACGCGGTCGGCGCTGTCGATCGAGGGCAGATCGGCGACATCGACCGCGCCGCGCACCCCGCGTGCATCGACCACCAGACAGGTGCCGATATAGGGGTCGAGTTCCATTCGGGCGGCGTCGAGCCCCTCCGCGGCGTAATGCAGCGGCGCGTCGGCATGGGTGCCCGAATGCGTGCTCATCGTCATCCGGCCGACATTGACGGGCGAGCCCTCCTCCATCTTCCAGCTCCGCTGGAAACCGAAGGCGGTGTCGCCCGGCCAGACCGGGAGCCCGGGGCGCAGCACCTGGCTGATGTCCCACAGGCGGCGTTCGGATTTCCAGCTGGTCAAAGCGCGGTCCTGACGCTGAGGAGTTCGGGGAAGAAGGCCTGTTTGAGCACGCCCGCGAGATAGGGCACGCCCGGCGTGCCGCCGGTGCCCTTCTTGAAGCCGATGATCCGCTCGACCGTCTTGAGATGGCCGAAGCGCCAGCGCTGGAAATGGTATTCCAGATCGACCAGCTTCTCGGCCAGTTCGTAGAGATCCCAGCAATCCAGCGGATTGCGGTAGATCTCGGCCCAGACCGCCTCGAGCGCCGGCGAATGCTCCCAGGTGAGCCCGTGGTTGCGCTCCAGCACCTCGGCCGGAAGGTCGAAGCCGCGGCGCGCGAGCAAATGGACCACCGCGGCGTAGATGCTCGGCCGCTCGAGCTCGGCGCGCAGTTCCGCCGCCACTTGCGGCACCGCCTCATGCATGGTGACCATATCGGGATTGCGCCCGCCGAGCAGGAATTCCATCATCCGGTACTGCGCCGACTGGAACCCCGAGGAGCCGCCCAGATGCGGGCGCAGGGTGGAATAATCGTGCGGGGTCATGGTCGAGAGCACGTCCCAGCTCTGGATCAGCTGTCCCTGCGCGCGCGCGACGCGGGCCAGCATCTTGAAGGCGGGGCGCAGATCGTCGGCGGCGATGCAGTCGCGCGCGGCCTGCAGCTCGTGGAGACACAGCTTGAGCCACAGCTCGCTCGCCTGGTGGACGATGATGAACAGCATCTCGTCATGCGCATCGGAAGCGGGATGCTGCGCCGCGAGGATGCGGTCGAGATCGAGATAGGAGGAATAGGTTACATCGCCGGTCATGCCCGCTGCCCTAGCGCGAACCGGCCAGATACGAAACGGGCATGGGCGGAACTAGCCGTCGATCACGCGCGCCGCAGGGTGGTGCTTGTCGAGATGCTTGCGGATGATACGCAGATTGCGGGTGTTGGAGCGAAACACGAGGTCAAAGGCGTCGCCGACCAGCGGCACCGCGCCCAGCGCGGTGTCGACCGCGACATTGCCCGCCATCCGCCACAGCTTCCACTTGGGCATGCCGAGATTCTTGCCCTCCCAGACGATGTAAGCCCCCATCGCCGCGGTGATCAGATCGCCCACCACGGGCACCAGCCCGACGATCGCGTCGAGCCCCACCGGATAGTTCACCCCCGGGATCCGGAAGCTGCGTTCGAGAATCTGCTCGAGCGCCTCGACCCTGCGGCGGATCGAAACCGGGTCGGTGCCGGTGGGCAGGTCCATCCCCATCGGGATCGGGCGCTTGGGATCGTTGGGTTGCATCGGCTTTACATGGGCGCGCGCGAAAGCGGGAACAAGGGGTGGAAGTTCCATGGATTCTCGGAGAAACCGACGACCTCGGCGCGCGCCAGCGACCAGCGGATCGGCGCCCCGATCGGGATATATCCGTTGAAGGCGGCGAAGGCGGTTTCGGCCTCGGCGAGATAGCTCAGCTGCTCGATCGGATCGCGCGATTCGACCGCCAGTTCGACGAGGAAATCCACATCGGGCGAACACAGCGCGCGCGAGACCTCGCAATTGAACTGGTTGAGGAACCAGCGCGCCCCGGCGTAGCGCGCCACCCGGTCGCGCAGCGCCAGCTCGCTGCGATCGCCCATCCCGACGCGCACCAGCGCAACCCCGATCTCGCCATATTGCGCCGCCAGCTGGTCGAACAATATGTCGGAGCCCGGGCCATCGGGCAGCGCGAGGCGCAGCGACACCTCGGCATCGTTCTGCGCCTCCCATGCCGCGACCCGCCGGGTCGCCTCGGCGCGGCGCTCCTCGATCGACAGCGCGATCCAGCGTTCGGGGACCGAGCCGTCGTCATTGGGCAGGCCGGGCGCGACCACGCGGGTGGTCGGAATCCAGCCGCCGATGTTGAAGGGCTCGATCAGCGCGGGGCGGTCGAGCGCCATCGAAAGCGCCTCGCGATTGGTCGGCGCGCTCAGGAAGCCGTTGGCACGGCGGATGTCGAGACCGAACAGCCCCTGGGTGGAATCGAAGCGGATGGTGCCCCGCGCCAGCGCGCCGACATCCGCCAGCGGCAGATCGACCAGCCGGCCGTTGAGCACAAGATCGTAGCGGCCCGAGGAGAAGCCTTCGGTCGCCTCGCTTGCATCGACCGCATAGACCCGCAGCGGGTGGACCGCTTCGTCCCAGTCGGGTTGCTGGGGAAGACCGCGCTGCTCGGGCCGCAAAGGGGTGAGATCGGCGGCCGCGCCGTCGCGGGTAAAGCGCATCGGCCCGACCTCCGCCTCGCCCAGCACCAGCCCCATTTCGGGCTGCGCGAGCAATTGCAACAGGTCGGGCATCGGGCTGTGGAGGCGGATTTCGACCACGCGCCCGGTCATCGCGCGGATGTCGCGGATCTTGGCGAGATCGAGCCCCATGGTGGTGCCCTCGAGCCTGGCGCGGGTCCGGTCGAGCGAGGCGCGTACCCTCTGCGCGGTCAGCCGCGTGCCATCGGGAAAGTCGAACTCGCGGATGCGGAAGATGTAGCTCTGGCCATCGTCGGTCACGATCCAGCGTTCGGCGATGGCCGGCACGACCTGACCCTGCTCGTCGAGCGCGACCAGACCCTGGCGGGTCGCGGCGCGCAGGTGCTGGCCTTCGAAGGGGAGCCGCAGACCGTCCGTGTAGAGCCCCTGTTCAGTGCCGATGATCGCGACATCGGTCACGCCATCGTCCTGGCTCGCGTTGCAAGCGGCCAGCGCGATGGGAAGGAGGGAGGCGAGAAAGGCGCGCATGATCGGCGCCGAGGCCTAGCAGGTGGTCGCTGGCGCGTCAGCAGCAAGCTTCACGCGGGGTCAGATGCGGCGGATGTTGCGCCCTGGGCCGTCGTATTTGGGCGCGTCGAGCGCCGGGCGCGCAAAGGAAGGCACTTCGGACCCCTTGGTGCCCACCGGCGCGCGCGCGAGCTTGGGATCGATTTCCGCATCGAAGGCCACGCCGATGCGCGAACCCTGGACCCAGGCGACATTGCCCTTCACCTTGCCGATGTTGCGCAGTTCGGCGGTGAGGCGGGCGCCGCGTTCGACCTCGAATTCGCCTTCGACCATCATTCCGCCCGCCGACAGGTTGCGGACCTTGCCGCGCAGCGATTCGGCCCTTCCGTCGAAGGATATCTGCGCCATCAGGAACAGGCTGTCGCGATCCAGATTTCGCGTATCGACAGCGGACATGATCGTGAATTCCTCTTGTGCACTCGCTCCGGCGGATGATGCGCCGTGCCGTTCGTGCGACCGGGTTCGTGGCTAGCAAGAAAGCCTGAACAAAGAGTAAGCAATGGCGCGGCTGACAGGCCTTCTGCCACCAGCCTCAGTCGTCGCGCGAGATCTTTTCGCGGCGCTCGTGGGCTTCCTGCGCCTCGACGGTCATCGTCGCCACCGGGCGAGCGATCAGCCGCTTCAACCCGATCGGATCGCCGGTAACCTCGCAATAGCCGTATTCGCCCTCGTCGATCCGGCGCAGCGCCGCGTCGATCTTGGCGGTGACCTTGCGCTGGCGATCGCGGGTGCGCAGCTCGATTCCCCAATCGGTCTCGCTCGACGCGCGATCGGCGAGATCGGGTTCGCGGATCGGACCGTCCTGGAGCGATTGCAGCGTGTGCTCGGCGGAATTGCGGATCGACCGCTTCCATTCGTGCAGCAGCATGCGGAAATAGTCGAGCTGGCGTTCGGACATATAGGGCTCGTCGTCATCGGGCGCATAGTCGTTCCCGACTGCCTGCCTGATCCGGACCAGCTCTTCTTTGTCTGCTGCTTCTGCGGACGCCGCCCCGACCATCGACACCTCTATCCCGTTGTTAAACCCTCTATTCATACCGGACCACCGCCGACCCACTCGTCCCGGGCCTTCCCGGTGACACCATAAGCATCCGTTCGGCGCGGCCTATAGGCTCGGCTCCGGTGCGGCACAAGCGGCAATGCCGGGGCCGGCCCGGAGCCGGAGGTGGCGCGGGCCGCGTTAACCCTTTCTTGACCATAAGTTGGGAAGCAGGGAGCGTCGGCTGAAGAGGGTGCCGGCGCAACGAGGGGAAATTCGATGCGATTCAAGGCAATCGAGGGTGGCGGCGGCGAGATCGTTCAGGGCCGGCAGGCCGACATGCTGATCGCGGAATGCCTTGCGGCCTTTACCGGCGGCAGCGTGGATGCGCTCTACGATCTGGGGGTGGCGTACTCGACCGGCAGCCACGGGGTCGCCTGCGACATGGTCGAGGCGCACAAATGGTTCAACATCGCCGCCTCGCGCGGTCACGACGAGGCGGCCTGGTGCCGCGCCGACATCTCCGACGAGATGACCGCGCGCGAGATTGCCGAAGCCCAGCGCCGGGCGCGCGAATGGCTCGGGATGGAAGGCCGCCGCGCCGCCTGAGCGCCTACCGGCCTAGGTTTTGCGGAAGGGCGTTCGTTCGCCCAGGAACATCCTGTCCTGCGCCACGCCCTCGCGCTCGCGCTCGAGAAAATCCGCCACCGCGGCGGCAAAGCCCGGATCGGCGATCCAGTGCGCCGAGACGGTGGTGACGGGCTCGTAACCCCGCGCCAGCTTGTGCCCGCCCTGCGCGCCCGCTTCGACGCGCGCGAGACCCAGCTCGATCGCCGCGTCGATCGCCTGATAATAGCACAGTTCGAAATGCAGGAAGCGAATGTCCCGCGTGCAGCCCCAATAGCGCCCGTAGAGCGCGTCACGCCCGATAAAATTGAGCGCGCCCGCCACCGGCTCGCCCTCCTCGAAGGCGAGCACCAGCAGCAGCGAATCGCCCATCCGCTGGTGGAACAGATCGAAGGCCTCGCGGGTGAGATAGGGCGTCCCCCATTTGCGCGCCCCGGTGTCCTGATAAAAGATCCAGAACGCGTCCCAGTGCTCGGGGCGGATATCGTCGCCGCGCAGCCGCTCGATGGTGACCGACGCTTGCGCCGCGGCGCGTTCCTTGCGCAGATCCTTGCGCTTGCGCGAGGCGAGATCGCCGAGAAAATCGTCGAAGCTGCCATAGCCGCGGTTGTTCCAATGGAACTGGACGTCGTGACGCAGCATCCAGCCCGCCTGTGCGAACAGCCCCTGCTGCGCCTCCTCGATGAAGCTCGCATGCGCCGAGGAAAAGCCGTTCTGGCTGCAGAGCTGCTGCGCCGCCTCAAGCAGCGGCCCCGCCAGCGCCGCCTCCGCCAGCAGCAGCCGCGGCCCGGTCGCCGGGGTGAAGGGCGCGGCGATCTGGAGCTTGGGGTAATAGCGCCCGCCGGCGCGCTCGAAGGCATCGGCCCAGGCGTGATCGAAGACGTATTCGCCCTGGCTGTGGCCCTTGAGATAGGAGGGCAGCGCGGCGCGCAAGGTGCCCTGCCCGTCCTCGATGACGATCGGCGCGGGCTGCCAGCCGGTGCCCTCGCCGACGCTGCCCGAATCCTCGAGCGCGGTCAGAAAGGCATGGCTGACGAAGGGATTGCCGCTGGGATTGAGCGCATCCCAATCGGCAGCGGCGAAGGCGCCGACCGAACCGCCCACCTTTGCGACCAGCGGCGCGTCCGGAGGTCCGCCGCTCATGCGAAGCCCTCGCCCTCGGCGATCGGGGCATCCGCGTGGAGCGCGGCGTGGCGCGCCTTCTCGGGCGTATCCACCGTCCAGCTCGGCAGCGGGAAGCCGCGCGCGCGCAGGCTGGTCGAGAGCGGATTGGGCAGCGCGCGGATGTCGTAAGCGACGAATTCGGGCTGCGCATGCCAGAGCGCGAGATGGCGCTGCCAGCGACGCGGCGTGGGCCCGTCGTCGGTCTCCTTGATCACCAGCCCGCGCACCGGTTTCGGAGCGTGTTTCGCGAACCATTTCGGCACGCGCGGATCGAAACTCATAACCGCAGCAGCACCCCGGTAGCCCTCCAGCGCCCGCGCCACCGCGCGGCACGAGCGCTTCACGTCGTAGCCGGCGCGCGACTTGATTTCGATCAGCACCGGGACCTGGCCTGCGACCAGTTCGAGCAGATCCGCCAGCCGGGCGATGCGGTGCTCGGAATCGAGAAAGGCGATCTGCGCCAGATCCTGCGCATCGTGCGCCGCCAGCGGACCGCTGACCCCGGTCAGCCGCTCGAGCTCCCAGTCGTGGAGCAGCATCGCCTCGCCGTCGCGGCTGCGCTGGATATCGCATTCGATCCCGTAGCCCGCGGCGATGGCGCCGGCGAAAGCGGCGAGCGAGTTCTCGGGCACGCCGTCCGAATGGAGCCCGCGATGCGCATAGGTCCAGTCGTGCAGCCAGCCGACCCGCGCGGGGTCGGGCGACGCAGTCAGCAGGCGGTCAAGCGCCCGATACGGCAAGGATGGCGTCCACTTCGACCGCGGCGTCGAGCGGCAGCACCGGCACGCCGACCGCGCTGCGCGCATGGCGACCGCTCTCGCCGAAGACCTCGAACATCAGGTCCGAGGCGCCGTTGACCACCTTGGGCTGATCGGTGAAATCGGGCGTCGAGGCGACGAAGCCGCCCAGCTTGACCACCTGCGTCACGCGCTCGAGCAGGCCCGCGGCCTCGAGCTGTGCCAGGATCATCAGCCCGCAGGCGCGCGCCGCCTGCTGGCCGCGCTCGAGATCGACATCCGCGCCCAGCTTGCCGGTTACCAGCGCGCCGTCGACGAAGGGCAGTTGGCCCGAGACGAAGCACCAGCCGTTCTGGACCACCAGCGGCTGGTAGCTGGCGACGGGGGCCGCGGCTTTCGGGAGGACGATACCAAGCTCTTGGAGACGGGCGGCAATGCTCATGCGGGTTTTCCTTCGATACGGTCGAGCAGCCAGGGCAGCGCGCTGGCCCAGTCGTCGATGCGGGCGTCGGCGTGGCCGGCCTGATGCGCGCAGGCGATATGCGGCGCCAGCGCGGGTTCGCCGCATAGATGCAGCGTGGTGATATCGCCAGCGAGCGCCTCGCGCGCCGACTGGTGATGCTGCGGCAGATCGTCGATGAAGATCGCCCGGCTGGGCTCGTATTCGGCGAGGATGCGCTGCAGCGCGGGACCCTTGGGCCCCTGGTTGGTGTAGACCTTGGCGTCGAGCCCGTGCTTGGCGAGCTGTTCGACGCGGTGCAATTGGCGCTCGTCGGTGAGATTGGTCAGGATCACCACATCGGCCTTTTCGGCCAGCGTGTTGATCCCCTCGATCGCACCGAGGATCGGCAGCTGGCGGTCCATCTGGGTGTCGAAGAACCGGCCGAGATAGCGCCAGATGTCCTTCTGCTCGAGCGGCTCGCCGCTGCCGCGCCAGCGCATCGCGGTGGTGAAATCGGCGCCCTGCATGTCGAAATCGACCTCGGTCTCCTCGTTCAGCCAGTCGCGGAAATGCGCCACCATATGGAGCAGCACCTCGTCGCAATCGGAGATCACCAGCGGGCGGTTCATGCGGCAAGGCTCCGCTGTGCGGCGACGATCCGCTCGGGGGGAACACCCAGCGCCTCGGCGGCGGCGAGCAGATCGGGTTCGTGCGCGGCGAGGAAATCGAGCACCGCCGAAAGCACCGCGGGGTCGGTCAGCCCGTCGCGCAGCTGGTCGGGGGTGAGGCCCGAGAGCGTCAGCAGCCGCTCGGCGCGGCGCTCGTCCCCGAGCACCCACACCAGCGCCGACAGCGCCAGCGCTTCGGCGTCGCCGGTGCCAGCGCCCCGGCTCGCGCCCGAGCCCGTCTGGCCTGTCTGTCCGCGCTGAAGAATTGTCAGCCTCCCGTGAAAGCCCTAACGCCCGCCGGATAGCGAGCAGGAGCGAGGTCCGTGGCAAAGAGAATCATGGTTGTCGAGGACAACGACCTCAACCGTAAGCTGTTTTGTGACGTGTTGAAGGCCAAGGGCTATGAAGTGGTGCCGGTGGCCGACGGACAGAACGTGGTGGAGACCGCGAAGAAATACCACCCCGAGCTGGTGATCATGGATATTCAGCTGCCCAATGTCTCGGGCATCGAGCTGATCGCGCAGCTCAAGCAGGACCCGGCTTTCGCGCAAACCCCGGTGCTCGCGGTCACCGCCTATGCGGGCAAGGGCGACGAGGAGCGGATCCGCGATGCCGGCGCCAGCGACTATCTCGCCAAGCCGGTCTCGATCGGCCCCTTCATGACCGCGGTGAAGGCCTTGCTGGGCGATTGAACGCCTCCGAAGCCCGTCCCTCCGGCGCCGCCGAAGGGGCGGACGCTTGACAAATGCCCGGCCGAACCGCTTTGGCCGACCCCTTCCCGGCGCGGGCCCGCTCCGCCGCCGCCAGACAGAATTGGACCATGGACAATGGACAGAGCCGAAGTCGACAGCCGCATCCGCACGCAGGTCGCGCCCTTCAACACCAAGGGCGTCACCATCGCGGAGGACACCTCGTTCCAGAACGATCTGGAATTCGACAGCCTGACCGTGATGGATTTCGTCGCCGCGATCGAGGACGAGTTCGACATTATCATCTCGATGAACGAGCAGGCCGAGATCGAGCGCTGGGGCCAGCTGATCGATGCGGTCCATCGGCTCGAGGCGGCGCGGGAAGCCGGCGCATGAGCGAGGGCATCATCCAGGCCGACCAGCCACCCGAGCTCGAAGGCCACTCGCCCGATCTGTTCAGCAAGTTCGACGATCTGATCGCGATGCGCCAGGGGCTGCTCGACACCGGGATCGAGGATCCGTTCAGCCTGGTGATGGAGAAGGTCCTCTCCCCCACCCGCGCGATCTGCAACGGGCGCGAGACGATCCTGCTGGGCACCTACAATTACATGGGGATGACCTTCGACGCGGAGGTGATCGAGGCGGGAAAACAGGCCCTTACGGACTTCGGCGCCGGCACCACCGGGAGCCGGGTGCTCAACGGCACCTATCAGGGCCACCGCGAGTGCGAGGACGCGCTGCGCGAATTCTACGCCATGGATCACGCCATGGTTTTCTCGACCGGCTACCAGGCCAATCTCGGGATCATCTCCACGATCGCGGGCAAGGGCGATTACGTCGTGCTCGACATCGACAGCCACGCCAGCATCTGGGACGGCTGCGCGATGGGCAATGCCGAGGTGGTGCCCTTCAAGCACAATGACGCGCAGGCGCTCGAGAAGCGGCTCAAGCGGATTCCCGCGGGCGCGGGCAAGCTGGTGGTGCTCGAGGGCGTCTATTCGATGCTCGGCGATGTCGCGCCGCTCAAGGAGATGGTCCGGATCTGCAAGGAGAACGGCGCGATGGTGCTGGTCGACGAGGCGCATTCGATGGGCTTCATCGGCGAGCACGGGCGCGGGGTCTGCGAGGCGCAGGGGGTGATCGACGACGTCGATTTCATCATCGGCACCTTCTCCAAGAGCGTGGGCACAGTG
>JAHJWA010000187.1 GCA_018828205.1 Alphaproteobacteria bacterium | reverse complement strand
TGGGCTTTGTCGAAGCGACGCTGGCGCTGGCGCTGGAGCGCGACGACATGGGAGCCGAGGTGCGCGCCATGGCGGAGCGATTGTTGCGGGGATAAGCGGCCCGAACTCCACAGATGCCTCACCCTGAACTCGTTTCAGGGTCCGTCCCTCCACCTGCAGCGGACATGATCGGTTGGCACGTTGGATGCTGAACCGGGGGATGCTGAACCGGGTTCAGCGTGACGATGCATGTATCGAAGGCGTTCTCTCCGCCTCACCGCGCCAGAAAGCGCAGCGGGAGCGCTTTCAACCCGCCGACGAAGGTCGATTTGGCGCGCGCGGGCTCGCCGGCGAGTTCGACGCTGTCGATCCGGTCGAGCAGCGCCTCGAACAGGATTCGCATTTCGAGCCGCGCCAGATGCAGCCCGAGGCACTGATGCGCTCCCGCGCCGAAGGCGAGGTGACGGTTGGGGCTGCGCGAGGCGTCGAAGCGTCGCGGATCGTGGAATTGCGCGGGATCGTGATTGGCGGCGACGTAATTGATCATCAGCCAATCGCCCTTGGCGATGGCCTGTCCGCCGACCTCGGTGTCCGCCGCCGCGGTGCGCATGAAATGCTGCACCGGGCTGGTCCAGCGAATCGCCTCCTCGACGATGCCCGGCAGCAGCGAACGGTCGGCCCTGACCCGCGCGAATTGCTCCGGATCGCGCGCCAAGGCCAGCATCGCGCCCGCGGTGCTGGCGCTGGTGGTGTCGTGCCCGGCAGCGGCGAGGATGATGTAATAACCCATCATGTCGCGCGAGTTGAGCGGCTCGCCATCGACCGTGGCGTTGGCGATGGTGCTCGCGACATCGCCAGTGGGGTTGGCGCGCTTCTCGGCGGTAAGGCGGGCGAAATAGGCCTCGAAATCCTTGACCGCTCCCGCGACCAGCTGGGTGATCTGCTCGGGCGTCATCTCCGCCATGCCCGAGCCGCTGAGCTCCTCGTCCTGCCCGCCGAACATCTGCTGGGTGAGCATGAGCATCCGCGCCTCATCCTCCTCGGGCACGCCGAGAATCTGCATCACCACATGCAGCGGATAGGGAGCCGAGACGAGCTTGACGAAATCCGCTTCGGGCCCGGCGTCGACCAGCCGCTGCACCGTCGCCTGCGCCAGCTCGCGAATCTCGTCCTCCACCCCGCGCAGGTTCTTGGGCATGAACCATTCCTGCGTCAGCTTGCGATATTTCATGTGGATCGGCGCGTCGAAGGTGACCAGGCTGGCGACCAGATGCGGGCTACCCCCGGTCAGCGACTTGGCGAATTCGATCCCCTGGGTGAGCGAGAACACCACCGTCTGCGGATTGTTGAGGAAGGTGGCGTTGTCCTTCGAGATCCGCATCACGTCGTCGTAGCGCGAGACCAGCCAGAACGGCGGGTGGATGCCATCGGGCGATTCGACGCGGGCAACCGGGGCCTGCGCGCGAAGCTCATCGAACAGGTCGAGCAGAGCGTCCCACTGCGCATAGCTCGCCGGGTCGATCACCGCGCGGCCCTGCTCGGGCGAGAGCACCGGCGCGGCGCTCGCGGCCCCGGCGCTCACGCCGCGGCCTCCGCCCTCGCCGCGTATTCGTCGCGCAGCTCGCGCTTGTACAATTTGCCATTGGCCTCGCGCGGCAGTTCGGGGCGGAAGTCGAACAGCTTGGGTAGCTTGATCCGCGCCAGCTTGGGCGCGAGATAGGCCCGCAGCTCTTCTTCCAGCGCCTCGCCGGCCTCGGCCATATCGACCGGCTGGACCACCGCCACCACCTGTTCGCCGAAATCGGGATCGGGCGCGCCGATCACCGCGGCGTCCATCACCTTGTCGTGGCTGATCAGCAGGTTCTCGACCTCCTGCGGGTAGATGTTGACCCCTCCCGAAATGATCATGTGGCTCATCCTATCGGTCAGATAGAGGAAGCCCTCCTCGTCGACATGGCCGATATCGCCCAGCGTCATCCAGCCCTTGGGATGCATCGCCTCGGCGGTCTTCTCGGGGTCGTTGTGATAGGTCGGCAGGATCGCGTTCTCGAAATAGATCAGCCCGTCCTGGCCCGCCGGCAGCTCCTCGCCATCGGGACCGCAGACATGCAGCGTGCCGTGGATCGCCTTCCCGACGGTGCCGGGATGGGTAAGCCAGTCGGCGGATTTGACCAGCGTCATCCCGATCCCTTCGGAACCGGCGTAATATTCGTTCACGATCGGCCCCCACCATTCGATCATCGCCTGTTTGACCGGGACCGGGCAGGGCGCCGCGGCGTGGAGCGCGCGCTGGTGGCTCGAGAGGTCGTATTTCTCGCGCTGCTCCGGCTCGAGCTTGAGCATGCGGACGAAATGGGTCGGCACCCACTGGCTGTCGGTGATGCGGTATTTCTCGATCGCCACCAGCGCCTGTTCGGGATCGAAACGTTCCATCACCACGATGGTCCCGCCAAGCCGGTGCGCGGTGCTGCACCAGCCCAGCGGTGCGGCGTGATAGAGCGGCGCGGGCGAGAGATAGACCATCGACCCGTCGGCGGGCATTCCCGCTCCCATCACCGCCAGCCCGACCAGCGGCGACACCTCCTGGATGTCGTCGGTCTCGGGCGGGCGCGGGCGGACTCCCTTGGGGCGGCCGGTGGTCCCGCTCGAATAGAGCATGTACTGCCCCGGTACCGGGTCGGGGAGCGGCTCGGCCGATTGCGCCGCGATCGCCGCCTCGAGATCCTCCTCGCCGCCGTCCCCGAGGATCAGGAATTCGCATTGCGGGCAGTGTTCGCGCAGTTCGGCGATCACATCGGCGAATTTGGTCGAGGTGACCATCAGCCGCGCATCGGAATCCTGCATGATATAGGCGATCTCGGGTGCGGTCAGCCGGGTCGAAACCGGGACCATCATCGCCCCCGAACGCTGCGAGCCCCAGACCAGCTGGAGGAACAGCGCGTTGTTCTCCATCAGCATGCCGAAATGGCCGCCGCGGCCCAGCCCGCGTTCCTTGAACAGCCGGGCGAAGCGGTTGGCTGTGGCGTCCATCTCGCCATAGGTTACCGTCTCGCCGCTGCCCGCCATGATGATGGCAGGATGGTCGGGACGCGTCTGTGCGTGAACGATCGGATGCATGTCTCTCTCCCACGGGGCCTCTTGGCGGGCCAGCCGGTTGCGGTTCGAAACCTAACGCATGTGGTCTCGCGCACAAGTAAAAAGGCGGCAGGTTGCCCCGCCGCCTTTTCAAGTCCCGTCCAAGGGAATCTCTGCGGCTTTGACCGCGTGCTTGGTCGCTTATTCGCCGCCGGCCAGCGCGAAGGTGCGCGCCGCTGCGGTCTCGAGCATATAGGGCGACGGATCGACGGCGACGCCGTTGACGCGCACTTCGTAATGGAGATGCGGGCCGGTCGAACGGCCGGTTGAACCGACATAACCGATCAGATCGCCCTTCTTGACCGAAGCGCCCTCGGAAACGACGATTTCGGAAAGATGGGCGAAACGGGTCTGGAGGTCGGCGCCGTGTTCGATCGCGATATACTTGCCGTAGCTGGAGAACCAGTTGGCGCGGCTCACCTTGCCGTCGGCGGTGGCGTAGATCGGCGTGCCGGTCGGCGCAGCCAGATCGACACCCTTGTG
>JAHJWA010000186.1 GCA_018828205.1 Alphaproteobacteria bacterium | reverse complement strand
CGCAGCGAGATTTCCAAGGCGGCGAGCTTTGCCGCCTGGGAGCCGACCGTGTTCGGCGAATGGCCCAGGAAATGGGCGGGCACGCTGGCGAAGCTGCGGCGGCGGATGGCGTGAGCCGAGTGGCGAGCCGCAACGCGCCCGCCGGTCCCTCGCCCTTCCGGGTCGAGGCGCCCGCGCTGCCGGTCGCCAAATTCGCCGATCCGCGCTGGACCGCGGCGGGGGAGGAGCGCGCCCGCGTCCCGCTGACCCGGCTGGAGACGCTGTGGCTCAACACCGGCACGCTGTGCAATCTGGCCTGCGCGAGCTGCTATATCGAGAGCAGCCCGGTCAACGACGCGCTGGTCTATCTGACCCGCGCAGCGGCGCTGCCTTTCCTCGACGAGGCGCAAACCCTGGGCACAAGCGAGATCGGCTTCACCGGCGGCGAGCCTTTCATGAACCCCGACTTCCTGCCGCTGCTCGAGGAGACGCTGGCGCGCGGGTTCGACGCGCTGGTGCTGTCCAACGCGATGAAACCGATGCGGCGGCACGAGGCGGCGCTGCTCGAGCTGCGCGAGCGCTATGGCGCGAAGCTGGTGCTGCGGATCAGCCTCGATCACCACAGCCAGGCGGTGCACGAGGGCGAGCGCGGCCCGCGCAGCTGGGGCCCGGCGATGCAGGGGCTGCGCTGGCTGTCCGAGAATGGCTTCTCGCTCGCAGTCGCGGGCCGGATGGTGCCTGGCGAGGACGAGCGCGAGGCGCGGCAGCATTACGCCGCGCTGTTCGCGCGCGAAGGCATCGCGGTCGATGCGCTGGACCCGGCGCGGCTGGTGCTGTTTCCCGAGATGGACGCTGCCGCAGATATCGCCGAGATCACCACCGGGTGCTGGTCGATCCTCGGCAAGTCGCCTGCCGATATCATGTGCGCCACCAGCCGGATGGTGGTCCACCGCAAGGGGGAGCCGGGCCCGCGCATCGCCGCCTGTACGCTGATCCCCTACCACCGCGATTTCGATCTCGGCGACAGTCTCGCCGAGGCTTCGGGCGATGTCGCGCTCAACCACCCGCATTGCGCGCGTTTCTGCGTGCTCGGCGGGGCGAGCTGTTCGGCGTGATCGCGCAGTTTCACGGATAGCAATGCCGCCTCGCCCGTTGGACGGGCAGCCACGCAGATTCGAACAGGGGCCGAGACATGTTTTTCGACGACACCATTCTCGACATCGTCGCCCGCGCGGTGGTGCTCTCCGTGGTGGGGATCGGCTGGGTCGTGGCGCTGATCCGCATGATCGGGCTGCGGACGCTGTCGAAAATGACCAATTTCGACTTCGTCGTCACGCTGGCGACCGGTTCGCTGCTCGCCGGGGCGGTGCAGGCGAGCGCCTGGACCGGGTTCGCCCAGGCCTTGCTGGCGATAGCGGCGCTGATCTTCTGCCAGTATGGACTCGCCAAGCTGCGGCGCGGTTCCGATCGCCTCGAGAATGCGATGCAGAACGGTCCGATCTTTCTGATGTACGATGGCGAATTCATCGAGGAAGCGCTCGCAATCTCGCGCGTGGCCAAGAGCGATGTCCTCGCCAAGCTGCGCGAGGCCAATGCGCTCGAGCTGGGCAAGGTCCGCGCGGTGGTGCTGGAGACCACCGGCGACGTCTCGGTGCTCCACGGCGATGCCCTCGACGACCGCGTGGTCGAGGGCATCGAACGACCCTAGGCGCTCAGGCTTCGCTGCGATCCAGTCGCTTCGCCAAGGCGACCGCGCCCACGATCAGGAACGGCACCAGCACCATGCTCAGCACGACCTTGGCGATCGCCTGACCGATGATGAGCGGCACGATGTCGCGCTCGCCGCCGAACGCCAGAGTGATGAAGATCACCGAATCGATCGCCTGGCTGAGCGCCGAGGCGATCGCGCCCCGGACCATCAGACTGACCCCGCCGCCGGCATTGCCCGACCCGCGCAGACGCGAGAACAGCCAGATGTTGAGCAGCAGCGACACCGCATAGGCGACCGGGCCCGCCGCCATGATCCGCGGGGTGGTGGCGTGGATCAGCTGGAACGCCGCGAGCCCTTCGGGCCACATCGCGGGATCGGCGGGCAGTTGCAGCACCAGCAGGATCAGCATGATCGACACCGCCAGTGGCAGGAAACCCCACATAACCAGCCGGTTCGCAACCTTCGGCCCGTGCAGCTGCGCCGTCGCGCTCGACAGGACCACCAGCACCAGGAAGGCGAAAATCCCCGCCTCGACGGCCAGTTCGGTCGGCCAGAGCCGCACCTGCTTGGCCGCCAGGAAGCCCGCGAGCACAGTCATTCCGCCGTAGAGCAGCGCGAAGACGAACAGCGATCTGGGGATCGATCCGCCTTCAGCGATGCGGGTCGTATCGTCAGCTTCGGTCATCGGGTCGGGTTCCGTTCGCGGAATGGGTGGAAGATCGGTCGGTTAAAGCAGCGCCGAAATTGACTAATGGGGCCATGCGCGCAAGACAGCGCGCGATTTCATCCGCAATTGCCCTTACCGGAAGGCTCCGCATGCCGCCCATCGTTGCCAGTCTTATCGGTATCGTGGTGATCCTCGCGATCGCCTTCCTGCTTTCGGTGGGCAAGCGCCGGATCCGCCTGCGCGTGGTCGCCGCGGCCTTTGCGCTGCAGGCGCTGATGGCCTTTCTCGTGCTGGCCACCAGCGGCGGCCGCGCGGTGATCCAGACCATGTCCAACGGGGTGGCGGCGCTGCTCTCCTACGCCGATCAGGGTACGCAATTCCTGTTCGGCCCTTCCGAGACCAACCCGCTGGCCAACACCTTCGCATTGGGCGCGCTACCGGTGATCATCTTCTTCGCCGCGCTGGTCTCGATCCTCTATCATCTCGGGGTGATGCAGCGCGTGGTGCGCTGGGTCGGCGGCGCGATCGGCTGGGTGACGGGGATTTCCAAGGTCGAATCGCTGGGCGCCGCGGCCAATATCTTTGTCGGCCAGTCGGAAAGCCCGCTAGTGGTGCGCCCCTATCTCGCCGCGCTCTCACCCTCGCGGCTGTTCACGCTGATGACCGTGGGGATGGCGGGCGTCGCGGGGACGATCCTCGCCGCCTATGCCGGGCTGCTGGGCAATGAATACCTCCCCTTCCTGCTCGCCGCCGCCTTCATGTCCGCGCCCGGCGGGATCCTGATGGCCAAGATCATCATGCCCGATGACGACGAGCCTTCGCCCGAGGCAGAGGGCCGGCTCGACCTGCCCGAGAACCGCATCAGCGCCGACGGCCCCGCCGCCATCGTCGAAGGGGGCAAGGCCCACGAGGTCGAGATCGCCGAGACCTTCGAGGAAGGCCACAAGCCCGCCAACATCATCGAGGCGGCGGCGCAGGGCGCGCAGACCGGGGTCAAGCTGGCGGTCGCGGTCGGCGCGATGGTGCTCGCCTTCGTCGCGCTGGTGGCCCTGGCCAACGGTCTGCTCGGCTGGGTTGGCGGGCTGTTCGGCTATTCCGAACTCTCCTTCCAGATGGCGCTGGGCACGCTGTTCGCACCGGTGATGTTCCTGATCGGCATTCCCTGGGAGGATGCCGGGATCGCGGGCGGGCTGTTCGGCACCAAGATCGTGCTCAACGAATTCGTCGCCTTCATCGAGCTCGGCGCGAT
>JAHJWA010000185.1 GCA_018828205.1 Alphaproteobacteria bacterium | reverse complement strand
GTTCCGCAAGGGCCAGGCGCTGCGCTATGGCGAGAACCCGCACCAGAAGGCGGCGCTCTACCTGCCCGCTTTCGCGCCGAATGGTTCGCTCGCCGATCACGAGCAGCTGCAGGGCAAGGAGCTGTCCTTCAACAATCTCAACGATGCCGATGCCGCGCTCGAGCTGGTCGCCGAATTCCGCGACGGGCCGCCCACGGTGGTGATCGTCAAGCACGCCAACCCCTGCGGTGTGGCCAGCGGCGAGACGCTGATCGAGGCCTATGAGGCGGCGCTGCAATGCGACAGCGTCTCGGCCTTCGGCGGGATCATCGCGGTCAACCGCGCGCTCGACGGTCCCACCGCCGAGGCGATCAGCGAGGTGTTCACCGAGGTGGTCTGCGCGCCCGGAGCCGATGATGCGGCTAAGGCGGTGTTCGCGAAGAAGAAGAACCTGCGGCTGATCCTCACCGGCGATCTGCCCGATCCTTCGCGCGGCGGGATGATGCTTCGCACCATCGCCGGCGGCGCGCTGCTGCAGTCGCGCGACGATGGCGCGATCACCGCGGCGCAGCTCAAGACCGTGACCAAGCGCGCGCCGACCGAGCAGGAGCTCGCCGACTGCCTGTTCGCCTGGACCGTGGCCAAGCACGTCAAGTCCAACGCGATCGTCTATGCCAGGGACGGCGCGACCGCGGGGATCGGCGCGGGGCAGATGAACCGCCGCGATTCGGCGCGGATCGCGGCCTTGAAGGCGCGCGAGGCGGCCGAGACCTACGGCTGGGCCGAACCGCGCACGACCGGTTCGGCGGTCGCCTCGGACGCCTTCTTCCCCTTCGCCGACGGTCTGCTCGCCGCGGTCGAGGCGGGCGCCAGCGCGGTGATCCAGCCCGGCGGCTCGATCCGCGACGATGAGGTGATTGCGGCCGCCGACGAGGCGGGTCTCGCGATGGTCTTCACCGGGATGCGCCACTTCCGCCACTGAGCTCCTTGCCTGAACGGCAGGCAACACCAACATTAACCGAGCCGCAAACTCGGGTGGTGTAGCCCGTGCTGGAACAAGCAAAGAAAGACCCCGCCATGACCCTCTCCTCCAGCAATCTCTACGTGAACTTCGCGCTCGGCTTCCTGATCGGCGGCATCGCTGTGGTCCTCGGCAACCCCGCGCTCAACGCGACTCTCACAAGCGCACTCGCGTAACTTTACTAAAAATGAGCCCACGAAAAACCGCCACCCTCGCCGCGCTGATCCTCGCCGCTTCGGCGTGCCAGCAGCCGGTGGTCGCGGCCGAAGGCGTGGTTGCGGCACCGATGGCATCGGTTGCCGCGGATGAGGGTACCGGGCTCAAGACCGCGATTTTCGCGGGCGGATGCTTCTGGACCGTCGAGGCGGTCTTCAGCCATGTGAAGGGCGTCCAGAGCGCGGTCTCGGGCTATCACGGCGGGACCAGTCGCCAGGCTCAGTACAACCTCGTCTCGAGCGGCATCACCGATCACGTCGAGGCGGTAAAGGTGGTCTACGATCCCAAGGTCATCCGCTACGATCAGCTGCTGCGGGTCTTCTTCTCGGTCATCGCCGATCCCACGCTGAGGGATCGCCAGGGCCCGGATCGTGGCCCGCATTACAACGCCGAGCTGGTGCCGCTTTCCGCCGAACAGCGCCGGGTGGCCAATGCCTATCTCGCGCAGATGAAACGCAGCGGCAAATGGGACGCGCCGATCGTCACCCCGATCGCCGCAGCCCGGACCTTCTACCCCGCCGAAGCGACGCATCAGGACTTCGCGCTGCGCAATCCGCGCCACCCCTATGTCCTGCGCTGGGACGTGCCCAAGCTGGCGGCGCTCGAGCGGCTTTATCCGGGCGTCTACCGCGCCGAGTTCAAGCCCGGCTGACCCTCTCGCCCGCTTGCAAGCCGGCACCGCCCGGCTTACCTTTCACGCATGGCCACACAGATGCACAAGCACGCCGAACATTCGGGCGAGGATCTCACCGCCGCCGCGCAGCGCACGCTGACCGACGCCGGCGAGCAATGGACCGGGATGCGCGCATCGGTGTTCGAGGAGCTCGCGCGCCACGAACGTCCGGCCTCCGCCTACGACATCGCCGACAATCTCTCCGCCTCGCGCGGCAGGCGGGTCGCGCCCAACAGCGTCTATCGCATCCTCGACCTGTTCGTGCGCAACAATCTAGCCAACCGGATCGAGAGCGCCAATGCCTATCTGGTCAACACCCACCCCGGCTGCCGCCACGATTGCATCTTTCTGATCTGCGACGATTGCGGCAAGGCCAGCCATCTCGACGATCGCCGCGTCACCGACGCGCTGCGCTCGGCCGGCCAGGATGCCGGTTTCGCGGCGGTCCGCCCGGTGGTCGAACTGCGCGGGCTGTGCGAAAGCTGCGCCGCCTGAGGGGCGTTCAAGCGTTCATCGACAGGCTCGAAAAGCCTGTGTAAGGCTCTGACCCTATGAGTCAGAAACCCCAGACGCCGCTGCTTGATACCGTCGACCTGCCTGCCGACCTGCGCAAGCTGGGCAAGGAACAATTGCGCCAGCTGTCCGACGAATTGCGCGACGAGGTTATCGATGCGGTCGGTTCGACCGGCGGGCATCTGGGCTCGGGGCTTGGCGTTGTCGAGCTCACCGTGGCGATCCACTACGTCTTCGACACCCCCACCGACCGGCTGGTCTGGGACGTCGGGCATCAGTGCTACCCGCACAAGATCCTCACCGGTCGCCGCGACCGGATCCGCACGCTGCGCCAGGGCGGCGGGCTGTCGGGCTTCACCAAGCGCAGCGAAAGCGAATACGATCCCTTCGGTGCGGCGCACAGCTCGACCTCGATCAGCGCCGCGCTGGGCTTCGCCATGGCCAACAAGATGCAGGGCCAGCATGGCCGCGGCATCGCGGTGATCGGCGATGGCTCGATGAGCGCAGGGATGGCCTATGAGGCGATGAACAACGCCGAGCAGGCGGGCAACCGGCTGGTGGTGATCCTCAACGACAACGACATGTCGATCGCCCCGCCGGTCGGCGGGCTCTCCGCCTATCTCGCGCGGATGGTGTCGAGCAGCGAATATCTCGGCCTGCGCAGTCTGGCCTCCAAGGTCGCGCGCAAGATGAGCCGCCGCATCCATTCCAGCCTCGAGAAGGCCGAGGAATACACCCGCGGCATGGTCACCGGCGGCACGCTGTTCGAGGAGCTGGGCTTCTATTACGTCGGCCCGATCGACGGCCACAATCTCGATCATCTGATCCCCATTCTGGAAAACGTCCGCGACAGCGAGCAGGGCCCGGTGCTGGTCCATGTCGTGACCCAGAAGGGCAAGGGCTACGCCCCGGCGGAGAACAGCGCCGACAAGTATCACGGCGTGCCCAAGTTCGACGTCGTCACCGGCGAGAAGGCGAAAAGCGCCAAGGGTCCGCCGGCCTATCAGAACGTCTTCGGCGACACGCTCGCGAAATTGGCGGAGAGCGACCCGCGGATCTGCGCGATCACCGCCGCCATGCCGGGCGGGACCGGGGTCGATCGCTTCGCCGCCGCGCATCCCGACCGCACCTTCGACGTCGGGATCGCCGAGCAGCATGGGGTGACCTTCGCCGCCGGGCTCGCCGCGCAGGGGATGCGTCCCTTTGCCGCGATCTACTCGACCTTTCTCCAG
>JAHJWA010000184.1 GCA_018828205.1 Alphaproteobacteria bacterium | reverse complement strand
CGGAGCGCGACCGCGAGCTGTCCGCAGTTCCAGTGCAGCGCCTCGGGCTGGCGGCCGAAGGCATAAAGGCCCGAATGGTCGAAATAGGCGGCGGTGAAGCCGGGGTCCCAGCGCGGCAGGAAACGCCAGGGGCCGTAGTCGAAGCTCTCGCCGCTGACATTCATATTGTCGGTGTTGAGAACGCCATGGACGAAGCCCGCAACCATATAGCTGGCGGCGAGATCGGCCATGCGTTCGACTACGTGATGCATCAGCCGCACTGCGGGCTCGTCGCGTCCCGGCGCGTCCTCGGGCGGGGGCGGGCCGGGGAATTGCTCCAGGCAATAATCGACCAGCGCGGCCATATGGTCAGGTTCCTCGAGCGCCAGCAGCCGCTGGAAGCTGCCGATACGGATATGGCCATGGTTCAACCGGACCATCACCGCGGATCGCGTGGGCGAAGGCTCGTCGTGGCGTTGCAGTTCTTCGCCGGTCTCGATCACCGAGAAAGTGCGCGAGGTATAGACGCCCAGCGCCTCGAGCATTTCGGTGGCGAGGATTTCGCGCACCGCGCCCTTGAGCGTGAGCCGACCATCGCCCGCGCGGCTCCAGGGGGTCTGGCCCGAACCCTTGGTGCCCAGGTCCAGCAGCCGCCCCGAGGCGTCGCGCAATTGGGCAAACAGAAAGCCGCGCCCGTCGCCGATCTCGGGATTGTACACGCGGAACTGGTGGCCGTGATAACGCAGCGCGAGCGGTTGCGGGAGATTGTCGGGAAGCGGAGCGAACCGGCCGAAATGGCGCAGCCATCGCGCTTCCTCGAGCCCGTCCAGGCCGATCTGCGCGGCGGCGCGATCGTTGCGGAAGCGCAGCAGGGTCTCCGGGAAATCGGCGGGCGCGACCGGATCGCCCAGCCATGGCGCCAGCGCGGCAATCGGCGTGTCGGCGCGATAGCTCGCAGCTTGCGGTTCTTCGCGCATGCAGCAATAGTGGGGGCGAGGGTGACCTGGCGCAAGGCCGGGCGCCGCATCTTACGGCCCAGGCAGCGAAACGGACGACATTCTCCCCCCATGGACAAGCCCTATTCCGAGAAAAGCTGGCCAAGCCCCGACGGCCTCGCGCTGCATTTCCGCGATTACCCGAGCCAGGTGCCCGGCACCGGGACCCGTCCCCCGGTGCTGTGCCTTCATGGGCTGACCCGCAACGGTCGCGATTTCGAGCATCTGGCGCTGCATCTTTCGGCGGCCGGCTGGCGGGTCCTGGCACCCGACATGCGCGGGCGCGGCAACAGCGATTACGCCACCGACAGCGCGACCTATACCGTTCCGGTCTATGTCGCCGACGTGCTGGCGCTGCTCGAGCAGGAGGAGATCGACCGCTTCGTCGCGATCGGCACCTCGATGGGCGGGCTGATGACGATGATGCTGGCAACGCTGGTGCCGGAACGCCTCGCCGGGGTCGTGCTCAACGATATCGGCCCCGTGGTCGAGAGCGAGGGGCTCGACAAGATCAAGACCTATATCGGCCAGGGGCGCAGCTTCGCCACCTGGATGCACGCCGCGCGGGCGCTCGAGGAGGTGCATGGCCAATCGCACCCGACCTTCGACACCGAGGACTGGCTGGCGATGGCCAAGCGCGGCATGACCGTGTGCAGCAACGGCCGGATCGCTTTCGACTACGACATGAAGATCGCCGACCCGATTCTCGATCCCGACGGTGAAGCCGCGGCGGTCCCGCCCGATCTCTGGCCCGCCTATGAAGCGCTGGCGGGGCGGCCGGTGCTGTTGGTCCGCGGGGACGATTCGACATTGTTTTCGACCGACACATTCGCCGAGATGAAACGTCGAATTCCACAAGCGACAACGGTGACCGTCCCCGACACCGGCCACGCCCCGACGCTCGACGAGCCCGAGACCCGCGCGGCGATCGACGCGCTGCTGGCCGCGATCGCATGAGCGCGAAGCCGGCGGCGGCGAAGCCGCATGTCCTGCATTTGCATTCCACCTTTGCGCCGGGCGGCAAGGAGCTGCGCACGGTCCAGCTGATCAACGGCTTCGGACCGGCGCTGCGGCATACGATCGTCTCCGCCGAGCCGGGGGAGACGGGGGCCGCGGCGCGGATCGATCGCGGCATCGCGGTGACGCTGCAGCCCGAATTCCCCGCGCTCAAGGGCTTCCCCATGCCCGGCCGGCTCAACAAGCTTGCACGCGCGATGCGCGGCTACGATCTGGTGCTGACCTACAATTGGGGCGCGATGGATGCGGTGATGGCGCATACGCTGTTCTCCGAGGCCTACGACCTGCCGCCGCTGATCCACCACGAGGACGGCTTCGACGAAGAGGAGCTGTTTCGCCGCAAGCGTCGCCGCACCTGGTATCGCCGGATCGCGCTGGGCAAGGCCGCGGGGCTGGTGGTGCCATCCGAACAGCTCGAGGAAATCGCGCTGGTCGAATGGCAGCAGCCGCTCGGCCGCGTGAAACGCATCGCCAATGGCATCGATACCAAGGCTTTCGCCAAAAAGCCGCGCAACGACGCGATCCGTCGGCTGCTCAAGCGCCCGGGGGAAAATTGGGTCGGAACGCTGGCGGGCCTGCGCAAGGTCAAGAATCTGCCGCGGCTGGTGCGAGCCTTCGCGCCGCTGCCCGAGAACTGGCATCTGGTGATCTGCGGGGAGGGTCCGGAGCGCGCCGCGATCGAGGCAGAAGCCGACCGGCTGGGGATCAACCACCGCGTCCATCTGCCCGGTGCCGTGGCCGAACCCGCCAGGGTCGTCGGCCTGTTCGACATCTTCGCGCTCTCGAGCGACAGCGAACAGTTCCCGCTCTCCGTGGTCGAGGCCATGGCCGCTGGACGGCCGGTGGTGGCGCCGCGGCTCGGTGATATCGCCGAGATGGTGTCCGAGGCCAACCGCGGATATCTCGCCGCCACCCCCGACGACGCCGCGATCGAGACCGAACTGATCACGCTCTCGATCGACAAGCGGCTGCGCGAGGAGATCGGGGCCGCCAACCGCGAGAAGGCGCGCGCCGCCTTCGACGAGGCGAAGATGCTGGCGACCTACCGCCGTCTCTATTCGAGTGCGATGCGGGCAGCGGGCAAGGGCGAGTTCTGAAGCGGGGTGCTGCTGCGGCTCGCTGGCCCTTTCAGCCAAGGTTCACCCCGGCGGGGACAGGAGCGCGGGAGCGGGCCGAAACCATTGCCCTTACCGGGCGCGCGCCCTAAGGACGCCGCCGAACGATTGACTTGAACGGGAACTCAGCCGCTCGTGGCCCTACCTCCGAAAACCACCACCGAAACCCATCAGGAAAAGCTCCAGCGCCGCAAGGAAGCCGAGGAGACCGCGCTGATGCGCGAGGTCGACGACGCGGTGCGCCAGGGCGATCTGGAGAATTTCGGCGAACGCTATGGCAAGCCGCTGATAGCGCTGGTCGTGGTGCTCGTCCTTGCGCTGGCCGTCTATCTGATGTGGTGGCAGCCCAGCCAGCGCGCAGCCGCGGAAGCGCGTTCCGAGACGCTGGTTTCCGCGCTCGACAATGTCGAGGCGGGCAATCTTCAGACCGCCTATGACGCGCTCGAGGCACTGGCGGCCGATGGCAGCGATGCCGCGGCGGTCAATGCCCGCCTGCTGCGCGGCGGCATCGCCGCCCAGCAGGGCCGGACCGAGGACGCGCTCGCCATCTTCGACGAACTCGCCAACGACACCGCCGCGCCCGAGGAATTGCGCAATCTCGCGCTGATCCGCAAGGTCGCGACCGGGTTCGATACGATGGACAAGGCCGCTGTCGTGGCCGCGCTCCAGCCGCTGGCCGTGCCCGGCGAGCCCTTCTTCGGCAGCGCCGGCGAACTGGTTGCGATGGCCTATCTCGACCAGGGCAAGCGCAACGAGGCGGGCGCCCTGTTCGCCGCGATCGCCAAGGACGACGACGTGCCCGAGAGCCTGCGTTCGCGCTCGCGCCAGATGGCCGGCGTGCTCGGGGTGGATGCGATCGAGGATGTCGATGCGCTGCTCGAGGCGCAGGGCGTCGGCCAGGATGCGCCGGCGGAAGGCCAGGACGCAGCGAGTGCTCCGGCGGCGACGCAGCCCGCGTCATGATCCAGCCAGCGCTATGATTCAGAAAGCGAAAACCACGCGATGATCCACAGCACGACCAAAGCCATTATCCGCACCGGCGTCGCCGCGATGCTGGTCACCGGACTGTCCGCCTGCGCGGGCGGGTTGTTCGGCGGTTCCGACGAGAAGACGACCCCGAGCCTGGGCGATCGCACGCCGATCCTGTCGCGGATCGAATCCGGGGCCGAGGTCGATCCCGCGCTGGCAAGCGTCTCGGTGGTCCTGCCCCCGGCTCAGGCCAACAGCGAATGGGCGCAGGGTGGCGGCACCGCGGGCAAGAATCAGGGTCATGTCGCGCTGGCCTCCCAGCCCAGCCAGGCCTGGACCGCCACGGTCGCCGGTTCGAGCAACCGCCGCCGGCTTGGCGCCTCGCCGGTGGTCGGCGGCGGGCGGCTCTATGTGGTCGATACCGCGGGCAATGTCTCGGCCTTCGATGCTCAGACCGGCGCGCCGGTCTGGCGGCGCGATTCGGCGCTCGCCAACGATCTTCAGGACGTCGCCTTCGGCGGCGGGGTGAGCTTCGCCGACGGCCGTCTCTACGGTACCAACGGCGCGGGCGAGGTCCTCGCGATGGATGCCGCCACCGGCGACGAGCTGTG
>JAHJWA010000183.1 GCA_018828205.1 Alphaproteobacteria bacterium | reverse complement strand
CGCGGCGCTCGCCGATACGGACGCGATCGCGGTGCGCTAAGACTCCAATCTCGAGCCTGCCTTCTGGGGCCAGTTCCCCGGCAACGAGGGCTATCTGGTGCGCCGCGCGCTGATCTCGAGCGCCAATATGGCGAGCTTCGGCTCGTTCCACGGCTTCGCGCTCGGCAAGGCCGAGGGCAACCACTGGGGCGAGGCGGTGACGCTGCTCCAGACGACCAGCGCGACGCCCTTCTTCTTCAATTTCCACCACGGCGATCTGGGCAATTTCTCGGTCATCGGCCCCTCGGGTTCGGGCAAGACCGTGGTGATGAACTTTCTCGCCGCGCAGGCGCAGAAGTTCAAGCCGCGCACCGTGTTGTTCGACAAGGATCGTGGCGCCGAGTTGTTCATCCGCGGGATCGGCGGGCGCTACGACAAGATCAGTGCAGGCGAACCGACCGGTTTCAACCCGATGGCATTGGCCGACAATGCGACGAACCGCGCTTTCCTGCGCGATTGGCTGGGCGTGCTGCTCAAGGCCGAAGGCCCCGAGGAATCCGCCACCATCGCCACTGCGGTGGATGCCGCCTATTCCAACGACGGCTCGCTGCGCCGACTGCGACACTTCAAGGAACTGCTCTCGGGTACCCGTCGCCCGCAGCCAGGCGATCTCGCCGATCGGCTCGCGGCATGGATCGGTGAGGGCGAGAACGGCTGGCTGTTCGACAATGCCGAGGACCGGCTCGACCTCTCGACGCGGGTGGTCGGCTTCGACATGACCGCGCTGCTCGAGAACCCCAAGCTGCGCACCCCGACGATGATGTATCTCTTCCATCGGATCGAGGAGCGGCTCGATGGCGATCCGACGATGATCCTGATCGACGAGGGCTGGAAGGCGCTCGACGACGAGGTCTTCGCGGCGCGGATCCGCGACTGGCTCAAGACTTTGCGCAAGCGCAACGCGCTGGTCGGCTTCGCCACCCAGAGCGCGCGCGATGCGCTGGAAAGCCGCATTTCCACCGCCTTGGTCGAGCAGACCGCGACCATGATCTTCATGCCCAACAGCCGCGCGCGTCCCGAG
Source organism: Alphaproteobacteria bacterium (assembly GCA_018828205.1). Taxonomy (GTDB): domain Bacteria; phylum Pseudomonadota; class Alphaproteobacteria; order Sphingomonadales; family Sphingomonadaceae; genus Qipengyuania. The sequence continues at coordinate 19,113 of JAHJWA010000183.1, read as the reverse complement.
GACTATTGCGACGGTTTCGGACTGACCCAGCACGAGCTGGCGCTGATCCGGACGCTGCCTGCGCACAGCCGCTGCTTCCTCATCCGCCAGCCCGACGCCAGCGTTGTGGTGCGGCTTGACCTTTCGGGCGCGCCCGAAGTGCTGACCGTGCTCTCCGGCCGCGAAGGCTCGGTGCGCCGGCTCGATCTGCTGCGGGAAGCGGTGGGCGACAATCCCGCGGACTGGTTCCCCACGCTCACCGGCGCGGCCTGGCCTGGCGGCGGCGCCAACGACAGCCATGGCGATATCCCCGAACGACTGGCCGCCGAATGAGCGTCAATTGCCAGCAGGTGGCCGAGGAGGTCGGCTCGGGGGTGGCGGCGGCGCTGCGCGCGGTCGATTGCACCGCGGGCAATCTCACCGCCGAGGCGTTCGGGCGGCTGTTCGCCCCCGGTGGTTCGATGGCCACCGTGCTGACCATCCTGCTCACGATCTATATCGCGATCTTCGGCATCCAGCTCCTCACCGGCCGATCGAGCATCGGGGTGCGCGCGCTCACTCCGCGGATGATAACCGTGGGGCTGGTGCTGACTTTCGCGACCAGCTGGGTCGCCTATCAGAGCGTGGTCTGGAACCTCGCGATCGGTGCCCCCGACTGGCTTGCCGGCATCCTGACGGGCACCACCGAATCCGCGACCACCACCTTCGCGCAGAAGATCGATGTCGTCTTCCTCGCGGTGCAGCAGGCGAGCGCCGGGGCCGAGGACATCTCCGCCTTTTCGCCCGAGGGAATGATGTGGCTCGGCGCCATGCTGTTCATGCTGGGCACGGTCGGCCTGCTGGTGACCGCGCGGATCGCACTGGCGGTGCTCGTCGCGCTGGGGCCGGTGTTCGTGGTGATGGCGCTGTTCGAGGGCACGCGCGGATTGTTCGCCGGCTGGGTCAAGGGTGTGACCATGCTGGCGCTGGCGCCGCTGTTCGCGGTGATCGGCGGCAGCGTGATGCTCGAACTGGCGGTGCCGATCCTCGCGGTTCTGGTCGCCAACCCCGGGCAGGTCGATGCGCAGGCGGCGATGGGCTTCTTCATGATCGGCGCGGTTCACGTCGCGCTGATGGTGCTGGTGCTCAAGACCGCGGCCACCATGGTCGGTGGCTGGACGGTGTTCGGCCTCGCGCGCTCGGAGAGCGACCGCCAGGATGCGCCCACCGTCATCCACACCTCCTCGGCGCCTGCGACTGCCGCGCTGCAACCTGCCACCGAGCAGGCGCAGGCCACCTCGCAGGTGCTCGCGCAGGCGCGACGGATCGATATCGCCGCGCAACCGGTCGGCACGCCCGCCAACGACTCGGGCGGGGCGGCGCAGGCAGCGCAATCCCGCACGACCAGAGTTTATAACGCCGCTTCAGGCGCAGGTCAGGCGCAGCCGGACATCGCCCGGATGTCGCGGGCGCAAGGGGTGGGAAGCCGCTTCCGTCCGGCCAATACGAGTCCTCTGGAGTCCAAGAAATGAACCGTCCCACCGCCACCGCGCTGGCGCTCGCCCTGCTTGCAGTGCCGCTGGCTGCGCCGGTGTCCGCTCAGGACAACCGGCTGGTCGAAATCCCTTACGATGAATCGCGGGTGGTGCGCGTCGACGGGCAGGTAAAGGTCCAGGCCACGATCCGCTTCGACGACAGCGAAGCGATCGAGAACGTCGCGGTCGGCGATTCCACTGCCTGGCAGATCACCCCCAACAAGCGCGCCAACCTGCTGTTCGTGAAGCCGCTCGAAGCGCGCGCCGCGACCAATATGACGGTCGTTACCAACAAGCGGACCTATCTGTTCGATCTGGTGGCCAGTCCGAATTCGAAACCGCTCTACGTGCTGAGCTTCACCTATCCCGACGAACCGGAGGAAGAGCCGGCGCAGCTTGCCGACGCGACCACGGCGGCAGAGCGCGAAGCGAGCACGGATCCGCTCGCGGTCCTCGACCCCGCCGAGCTCAATTTCGCCTGGGCCGGCTCGGGGGATGTCGCGCTGCTGCCGGTGCGAACCTTCGACGATGGCGAGGCGGTGTTTCTGACCTGGCCCGAGGGACGACCCGTTCCCGCCATCCTCACGACCAATGCCAAGGGCGACGAGGGCCCGGTGAACTTCACGGTCCGCGAGGATGTGATCGTGCTCGACGGCGTGCCGCGCGAAATCGTGCTGCGCTCGGGCGAGAACATGGCCAAGCTGGTCAACACCGGCCCGGTAAGGCCCCTACGCGAAGCACGCGTCGAAACGACCCCCGTTTCGGCGGGAAAGGTTGAATCATGAAACTGGCTATGCGCATGCCGCCCAAGAGCGGACTCTCCGATGCCGCGAACGACGTCGACCCGCGCGATGGCGCGGATGCGGAGATCATCGATCTGGCGCAGCGCAACAGCTTCCCTGTGGTCGCCGCGAAGAAGGGGCGCAGCGAAGGGGTTGGCATGGTCGCCGGCATCGCGCTGGTCGCGGCGCTGGGTGCGGTGACGCTGTGGAGCATGAATTCCGCGCGCGTGGCCGAGCCCGAGGGTATCGGAAGCGCGCAGCCCGCGCCGCAAGCTGCTGCCCAACCGGCTCCCGTCGCTGCTCCGACCGCTGCCGAGGCGGTCCAGCCTGGCCAGGTTGCACAAACGGGGGCCTATTCAGATCCGGCGCCGTCGCCGGTCTATTCGGGGCAGCCGCAGGTGCAATCCATGCCGGCGGCGAATCCTTACTCCAGCCCGACGCTGGTGTTCGATGCGGGCTCCTCGGCGGCCACGCTGCAGGCTGGACCGGCCGCGGCGGGCGAGACGGCCGCAGCCAGCGCCACCGGCAATTCGGCAAGCGACTTCGCCAGCCGGGTGGGCGGTGTCGGTGGCGGACCCGCGCAGGCGCAGGCGATGACCAATCCCTCGACGACGGTGACGCAAGGCACTTTGATACCGGCGGTTCTGGAGACCGCGATCGACACCAACGTGCCCGGTTTTGTTCGCGCGGTCGTCAGCCAGGATGTACGCAGCTTCGATGGCAAGCGGGTGCTTGTCCCCCGATCGAGCCGGTTGATCGGGCAGTACCAGTCCGGCCTGCAAGGCGGTCAACGGCGCGCCTATGTGATCTGGACCCGGCTGATCCGCCCCGATGGTGCGTCGGTCAACCTCGCCTCGCCTGCGGTGGGCTTCGACGGGACCACCGGGCTCGAGGGCAAGGTCCGCGGCAACAGCTTCTTCCAGCGCTTCGGTTCGGCGATGCTGCTTTCGGTCGTGGGCGGCCTCTCCGCGCTCGGTTCGGGCGGGGCGTCGGTGGTGCTGGGCGGGGCGGGGCAATCCGCCGCCGGTGTCGCCGCGCAGCAGGATGGCCAGCGCAGCCCGACCGTGCGCGTGCGCCAGGGCGAACCGATCCGCATCTTCACCGCGCGCGATCTCGACTTCACCCAGGTCAGCTGAGGCGCGCCCAGCCATGAGCGCGGACATCCACACCCTCCAGCCCGGCGAGATCGAGCCCCTGCAGCCCGTCGCCAGCGAGCGCAGCGTCTATCTCGATGCCTATCTCGCACCGTTCCGGCAATGGCTCGATCGCGACACGGTGACCGAGATCCTCGTCAACCGTCCCGGCGAGGTTTGGATCGAGGATTCGGCCCATCCCGGGATGCAGAAGATCGCGGTGGCCGAAGTCGACGACCGGCTGGTTCAGCGGCTCGCCGAACAGGTTGCGCGGGTCAGCCATCAGGGGATCAACCGCGAGCATCCGCTGCTTGGCGCGACTCTGCCCGATGGCGCGCGAATCCAGTTTTGCGGCCCCCCCGCCGCGCGCAAGCACTGGACCATGGCGATCCGCCGCCACCGCCGGCTCGATCTCACGCTTGATGCCTATGATCAGGGTCCGCTCAAGCCCCGCCAGAACGAACCGCTGCCCGATCCGCATGCCGAGCCGATCGCCTTCCTTCGCGCCGCGATCAAGCAGCGCCGCACGATCCTGATTTCGGGCGGCACCAGCACCGGCAAGACGACTTTCCTCAACGCCATGCTTGGCGAGATCCCGCGCCACGAACGCGTGGTGCTGGTGGAGGATACGCCCGAGCTCAGGCTGCCGGGCGAGAACGGGGTCGGTCTGGTCGCGGTGAAGGGCGAGCTGGGCGAAGCCAAGGTCACCGCCAATGAATTGCTCCAGGCGGCGCTCCGGCTGCGACCGGACCGGATCGTGCTGGGCGAATTGCGCGGCGCGGAGAGCGTCAGCTTCCTGCGCGCGATCAACACCGGCCATCCGGGCAGCTTTTCGACCATCCATGCCAATTCGCTCAGCGGCGCGCTCGAGCAATTGTCGTTAATGGTGATGCAGACCGGGATCGGTCTGACTCGCAGTGATACGATCGCCTATGCCTCGAGCGTGATCGACATTCTGGTCCAGCTGGGGCGCAATGCCGATGGCGGACGCGGCATCGCCGACATTTCGCTGAGCAGCGAACTCGTCTGACTCAAACGTCTAATCGCCTCTACGATAATGGAAAAACACATGTAACGCGGCCCGTGCGCAACAAACCTGCGTAATTGCTTGCCAGCAAGCGGCGATGTGTTACCTTTCCGTGTCTAAGCCGCAAAAATAGACGGCTAGACGAGGAGAGGGAATTATGAGGGTTAAGGCCACCCTTCTGGCCGGCATTTGTGCCGGTGCAGTTGCAGTTCCGGTTCACGCACAATCCACCGACATCGCCGAGCAGGAAGATCAGCGCTACAGCGCGCCGACGATCATCGTCACCGCGCAACGTCAGAACCAGAGTCTTCAGGAAGTGCCGATCGCGGTCAGCGCCTTCGACGCGGCAGCGCTCGATTCCCAGCAGATCGAGAATGCGAGTGATCTGCAGCTGACTCTGCCCAATGTCTCCTTCACCAAGTCGAATTTCACCAGTTCGAGTTTCACGATCCGCGGCATCGGCGATCTGTGCGTGGGCGTGTCGTGCGACAGCGCCACCGCCATCCATCTCAACTCGGCACCGCTGTTTGGCACCCGCCTGTTCGAAACCGAATATTTCGATCTCGAACGGGTCGAGGTGCTGCGTGGTCCGCAAGGAACGCTGTTCGGCCGCAACGCCACCTCGGGCGTGGTCAATGTCGTCACCGCCAAACCCGACCTGTCCGGCTTCGGCGCCTCAGTCGAGGGCGAATACGGCAATTACAACAGCATCAAAGCCAAGGGCATGATCAACATCCCCATCGGCGATGCCATCGGCGTGCGGGTGGCGGGGTTCTATCTCAACCGCGACGGCTACACCGAGAACCTGTTCGACAACACCGACATCGACGGGCGCGATATGTATGCGGTGCGCGGCTCGCTGCGCTTCGAACCCGGTGCTGACACCACCATCGATCTGATGGGCTATTACTTCCGCGAGGACGACGACCGGCTGCGCATCCAGAAGCAGAAATGCCAGTTCGATCCGACCGGCGTATTGGGCTGCCTCAACAACCGGCGCGACTTTTCCAAGAACAACACCAATGCCAATTTCACCGGCACGCTGGGTTCGTCCGAATTCTTCGCGATCCAGGGCATCCCTGCCGCATTCGGGTTGAACAGCCTCTATGGGCCCGGCTCCTACACCAACTTCCAGGAACCAGCCGATGCGCGGCAGGTGAACACCGCCTTCTCGCCGACCTATTTCGCCGACGAAATGATCTTCCAGGCGCATCTCGACCAGGGCATCGGCGCGTTCAACCTGTCGCTGACCGGAACCTATCAGGAAGCGTCGGTGGATTCGCGCCAGGACTACAATCTGGGCGTGACCGACCGCTCGCAGCTGGCTCCGGCGCTCAACACGCTGGCCTTCTTCGCCGCCAACGGGATCCCGACCGGGCTGCCGGCACCCGGACCGGCTTTCGTCCCCGGTTCTGCCGCCTATTTCGCCCCGATCGCGCAGGCGCTTATTCCGAACGGCCCCAACGGTCCATTGTGCGCGTCGGACAACCGTTCGGGCAATTTCGGCGTCTTCGAGGGGGCTGCGGTCTGTTCCGATGAATCGCTGCAGTTCGACAGATCGAACGAGGAGCGCAAGGCCTGGTCGGCCGAAGCGATCCTCTCGTCCGATTTCGACGGGCCGTTCAACTTTCTCCTCGGCGGAATCTACGCCGATTCGAGCGTGTCCGAGAACAGCTATTACGTGAACAGCTTCGCCATCGATTACGTGGCGGGCATATTGGGGACGTTCAACGCCTTCGCCGCGGGAGCACCGCCAAGTTACCTTGCAACCTCCTTCTTCCGCAACCGCACGCTCGACTTCCAGCTCGAAAGCTTCGGTATTTTTGGTGAGGTCTATTTCGACATCACCGATACGCTGAAGCTCACCGGCGGTCTGCGTTACAACGACGATAGCAAGAACATCACCGCGCGTTCGACGCTGGCGAGCTTTCTCAATCCCTTCGCGAACGATGACGACCCGTTCACTTCGCCCTTCATCGGAGGTTTCGACGCCGATCCGGGGATTGCGGGCAACCAGCTGGTCCAGTTCCGCGAGGTCAGCTTCAACGAAATCACCGGCCGCGCCGTCCTCGACTGGCAGGTCACGCCCGACAATCTGATCTATGCGTCCTATTCGCGGGGCTACAAATCGGGCGGCATCAACCCCGCCGCTGCAACCGATTTTCGACGTCAGCGATACCTTTGAGCCCGAAAGCATCGATGCGTTCGAGATCGGCACCAAGAACACGCTCGCGAATGGGGCGCTGCAGCTCAACGCGACCGCGTTCTATTACAAATACACCGATCTGCAGCTCAGCCGGATCATTGCCAGAACCTCGGTCAATGATACGATCGATGCCAATATCTGGGGTGTCGAACTGGAATCGATCATCCGGCCGGCCTACAACTGGCTGATCAACATGAACTTCAGCTATCTCAACGCCGAGGTGGCCGGAGATCAGTTCTTCTCCAATCCCCGCGATCCGGGTGGCGGCGATCCCAATGCGGTGATCATCAAGGACATCACCAATGGCGCAAACTGCGCGGTCACCGGCGCCGGGGCGAATGCCTTCGTGGGGGCGGTCAACCCCGCGCTGGGCCTGCGCGGACCGACCGGTTTCCCGGCCGACGGCGGCATCGCCTCGACCGGGGCCTTCTCGATCTGTTCGGTCCTCGAGGCGCAAGCCACGGCGATCGGCGCAGCTTTCGGCGGCATCGAGGTGTTGAGTCCCGGCGTCGAGGTCAACCTGCGCGGCAACAAGCTGCCCCAGGCCCCGGAGATGAAGGCCTCGCTCGGCGTCCAGTACACCGCTGAATTCGCCAGCGGCATGACACTGGTCCCGCGTTTCGATGTTGCGATGACCGGCGAACAATACGGCAATGTGTTCAACGGCCGCGTCAACCGCATCGCACCCTTTGTGCAGGCCAATGCCCAGGTCCAGCTCAATTCCGCGAATGATCGTTGGTTCGTGCGGGGGTTCATCCAGAATATCTTCGACAGCAATTCGGAAACCGGACTCTATGTGACCGACGCCAGTTCGGGGCTGTTCAGCAATATCTTCACGCTCGATCCGCGTCGCTACGGGATCGGGGTGGGCGTCACCTTCTGACGCTTCGGTTCCCTTGGGAGAGGGGAGGGGCCGGGCGCGTTGTCCGGCCCCTTTTTCGTTCGCGGCAGCTAGCCCTGTGCTCGGGCGAAGGGCGAGAAATCGGTATCGGTATCGTAGATATCGACGCCCTCGCGCTTCTTGAGCCAGCCGATCACCAGATAGGTGAAGGGTGTTAGCAGGGCCTCCCATGCGGTCTTGATCGCCCATTGCGACAGCACGACCTGCCACAACAGTTCGGGCGGCCAGCCCGCGACCCCGTAGAAGGCGAGCGGGTAGAAGATCAGGCTGTCCAGCCCCTGACCCACCACGGTCGAGCCGATCGTCCGGCTCCACAAAGCCATGCCCCCGGTCCAGACCTTCATCCGCGCGAGAACATAGCTGTTGGCGAATTCCCCCGCCCAGAAGGCGATCATCGAGGCCGCGACGATCCGCCAGGTGTTGCCGAACACCTGCTCATAGGCGTCCTGCCCCTCCCAACCCGCGGCCGGCGGCAGCGCAACCACCACCCAGGCCATGAAGGCCATGAAGGCGAGCGCGGCGAACCCGGTCCAGATCACCCGCCGCGCGCGGGCATAGCCATAGACCTCGGTCAGCACGTCGCCGATGATGTAGCTGACCGGGAAAAACAGCACCCCCGCCCCAAAGGACCAGTCGGTGCCATCGGGCAGGGTGATGAAGGAAGGCTTGGCCGCGCCGATCAGATTGGAGAGCAGCAGGATGGTGACGAAACCCGCCATCACCAGATCGTAATAGCGCCAGCGCGGAGGCTCGGCGGCGGGCGAAACAGCGGGCGGTGAAGGATTGACCATCGCCGCCCGTTCTATCTCCGATTGGCGCCAGCGCAATCCCACGCTAATGCCCCTGCGTGCGCGCCCGTAGCTCATCTGGATAGAGCGCGAGACTTCTAATCTTGAGGCAGCAGGTTCGAGTCCTGCCGGGCGCACCATTTTGATGTGCGGTTGCACTTACGCTGCACCGTAGGTGCACAGAAGTGCACCGCAGCGCGGACTGGCGTACACAGTTTAGGTAAAAGCCGCTCATCTATGAAACTTCGGGAAATGCGTATTTTGCGCAAGATTTGCTCAGTTTCTGATTTGAGTCGTAAACAGCCGCGGGAGAGTTTGCCACGCGTTTGGGAACGTGAGCATGGATTTTGTCGGCCAAGCGCTTTGAATCGGCGATCAAGTTTAGACTGACTTCGATCCTACCAGAATAGCAGATTTGGATCTCAGTGGCAGGCGCTCAAGTGGCGATCTTCGGCTTTAAGACTGCCGCGCGGAGTGCGCATTTCGCAGAAATACTACTCAAATTCCGATTGAGCTTCTGCAGACTTTAGCTGACCTCGTAACCCACGCCAAAGTTGCTGGGCAGACGGTCGCTGAAAGCGAGCTCGATGAAATGCTCGGTCAGCCCGCGCCATTCCGCGTCACGATCTCGCCCCAGTCATCCCATTGATGGATGCGATCGAGAAGTCACAGATTAAAACGATCATGCGCAAGACGGTCGCCATCGGGGCACGGCTTCGTCCAGAGCGTGTACTGTATTAGATTTTGCGAAGAGTCCCTCATTTTGAAAAATGAGGCACCTTTCTTTCGTTTGCCTTATTCCGGTGGCCGACGGGGTATCCGGACTGAAAGACCGGGAAAGATCTCGTCCTCATCCAGGATGCGATCCCGGTTGGCCTCGTAGATCTCGGGCCATAGCTCCGCGTCGCCATAGTGCCTGTGCGCGAATTCACTGAGGGTATCGCCGATACCGACTTTTTCCTCCATCACCAAGTCGGTCGGCGGTTCGAAGCTCCAAGAACCCATCGCTTCTAGATCCTGCCTGACACCATCAAGTGTTCCAGGACGATAGGTCTTGCCCCCCAGTGCATTAGCAGGAGTTCGCCAGCGGCGGATGGCGCTCCTAGAAAGCTGCCACAAATGTTGCGGACCGTCACGGTCGCTTTTGATCAATCCAGTTACGCTGAATTCAGGATCTGCTTCATTGACCAACGGCGCGAAGGGATCCGGCCGCAGCCCATGAATCCTGGTCCCCCTCGCGGTGTCCAATTGTAGCCCGGCTTGCTTCGCTCCGGACAAGATCCACATGAGGGCGTCGTCGGAAAGTCCGCGGATGTCGCCGCCGCCGCCGACCGATCCGTGCACACCTGGAAACCAGCGCTCCTGATAAGGTGCGTTGTCGTCGCTGCTATCGTAGCCGCGGCTGGCATTAAGCTCTTCGACATCATCGAAGCGGACTAGAGGGAAAAGCGTGCGACTTTCGTCGATCGCAACCGCATGCCGGGCGTTCTCGACGAAGGCATCAAGTGACGCGTCATGATAATCGTATTCGCGATTAAACCAGTCGCTTCCGGGAATAATATCAGGAATCCCCATGGCCTCGACAGTATCCCAGACGCCAAGGTACTTGATCTTCATGAGCGGCGCGCTGCCACTTACATAATCGGGTATGTTCGAGCAGCGCCAATCTTCGTCGCGTTGTCCGATACAGACCTTATCGGAATACATGGCGCGAAACCTCCGCATCGCTTCTGTCGAGCCGTCCTTGCCCTTCAGCCGATCTTCGTAGAGGGTCACCGCCTCGTCGATCCGACCGATATGGAGGCGGTGGAGGGGGCCGACGTGCCTCATGAAACCGATAAAGGTCCGTGCGCTGAAGGCGCCGCGGGAGAACCCAAAGACGAATATCTCGTCGCCAGGATCATAGTTGAAGACCAGGAAGCGATAAGCCTCGCGCACATTGTCCATCAGCCCATAGCCGAACACCCCGCCGCGAATCTGCTCAAGGTCGCCAGTTCCGACACCCTCGTCATAATGGATAACTTGCGGAACGCCCGCCGGATCTAACCGGTCTATGCTCGCTGCGGTCAGGACCACATTGGTCGCGACATCCGGCAGCAACTTGTTCCAGGTCCCATCGAAACAGAATATCAAGCGCTTCATAACAATCCTCTCACATTGCCATCTTGACCAAAGCCGTTCAGTCCTGCCGCTGAGGACCCAGCAGGCGCTCTTTAGTGCAACACCCCAATCCTCAGTCCGCGACGACGTCAGGCGGCACTGGGGACTCGGGCGTTTCCAAGAGTCGAGTATACGCTGGGCCAAGACGGTGAGGGCCCGAACAAGCCCTGTTCACGCGCTACTTGCTGCGCAAGGTCGTCAAGTTCGCTGGAAATAGTGAGCAGTCCACTGCGCTTAGCCTCAGTATCCAAGATCCGGCGCAGGCCATCCGGCGTGGTCAGCCGACCGGCCTCATCTTTGTTCCGGTAACACCAATCAAGGAATCGCTGAGCCTCTGACAAGATATATAGTTCGTTGACATAACCCGCTTTCAACCTGGTCTCATCGGCGTGATACATCAGCGCGGCGATGTCGAAGCTCGGAAGCTTCGCAGCGGTCGGTTCATCCGCAGCGTCGTTCTTCACGTTCTTCACGAGACGGATCGCTTTCTTCAATCCGCCGTAATACGAGACGTCGCGATCATGCACTCGCTTGATATGCCTGAACGGCAGGTTCGAGAAAGTATCCGGGATTTTCTTATCGAGGATGTAGACCCCGCGGTCATGCTCGATCTTTGAGGCCTGGTAGTCGAGCGTATCATGCCAATGAGACGGAACCACATCGACAGGTCGTTCGAAGCTGCCACCTGACAGCGCAATGCACTTGCCGCCGTCACAGTCGACGTCGGCCCCCCAATAGCGCCGTTTCAACAACTCTTCGCATTCTGAGCGCAGGTCGCGAAGCACCGACATGGACGTATTGCTGGACGGGTTTGTATACCGCCCGCTCCTGGCCATCGCCCCAAAGACGTCGTAACGGAGAAAATCGGTCCGGATAACCAGCAGGTCTACATCACTGACGCCGCGAATATGAACGTCGAGCGGGACCGAACCTTGTAGGCGCGTTTCGATCGGGATCACGAGGCCACCGTGCAGCTGCTTGGCTACCCTTTCAGCCTCATCGTGGCTCTTCTGAGTATAGTCGGAATCAACCGCCTGCATGGCGCCGAGCGCGTAACGAGTGTAAGGCTGGTCACCGGCACGGCGTTGCCAAGATTCCTGGATCACGCTCTTGCGCAATACCTCATCGGCGACCGAGGCCGTCACCCGGCCAGACTGGGCTGCGTCGATCCCCTTGCGGCGGATGCGGAGATTTTCAAGGCGCGTATTGATGTCGCGTGGCATCAGGCAACTCCCTTCACGAGTTTCATTGTTCCGAAAGTGAATCGGCCATGGCCGTTGAAATATTCGCCCTCCGCGGATGTCCTGTCCGAAGAAAAGACGATTTCGGCGAATCCACGGTGGCTCTTCAACTCAGGCTCACCCGCCCGGGGGTCGTTCCGGTAGTTGTAGAGAAGGCGGAACCCATCGGCCTCGTCACAGACAAGCGCTGCGGCCAGACTGTTGGATCCGGATGTCGAGGTGGTCAGCCGCACGCGGATCTTGTCCCAGCTCTGCACGATCTTGACCGTTCCAGACCACTCGAACGCTACCGAACCGTCGGGCGCTAGCGTCGTGCCCTGACAGTTCCATTCGCCGCTGAGATCCGGCGCCTTGAGCCAACCGCCGACCGGTGCCCATTTCCAAGCATGCCTGTCGAGGAACCAATACAATACGGTGAAAATCGAACCGGCGCCGATCAGCGAGAGGACCGCAGGCGGAATGTTCGGCGGCAAGCCAAGCGTCTGCGCCACGTCCCATAGCGCCAAGACGCCGAGCATCACGAGCGCGGAGATCGCTGCGGCCGCGACACTCAGATACCGGCCTACCTTCGCCCGATTCATGCCGCCGAGCAGTGCGTATTCGTGATCGTGAATCACGATCCGCACCGTTCCAAGCCGAATGCCACACCTACGCCCCTCATCTCAATCTCCATCGCGCTTTCATGGTCGAAGCACAGGCGATGTAGAGGGAGTGTTGACATATGTCAACGCATTCTTATCTTCTTGCCGTTAGAACCTTCGGTCGCAGTTGACTCATGTCAACGCGCGCCATATTGGGGCCGGATGGCGCGACCGACACATCCAGATAGGGACATCGAGGATGCACTGCGGGATTTTGAGAGTGCCGGATGGAGTGTCGAAAAGAGCGGCGCGCGGGCGCACATCTGGGGCCGGGCAAAGTGTCCAGCGAACCGCAGGGGCGCCTGTTGCATCTCGGTTTTTTCCACGCCGCGGACCGGGGGTCAGAACCATGCGAAGAACCTGCGCAAAGCGTTGAGGATCTGTGAGTGTGTGACCACCACTCGAAAGGAAAAGACATGAAAAGCTTTGAATTCACCATCGCTGCGACCGGGCTGCCGCTCGACACGGATGAATGGGAATACGCTTTTTACGAAGCCGGTTGTGATGATGCGACCGTTTCGCTTCAGCGAGGTGTCTTCATCCTGTTCTTCGATCGGGAGGCTGAGGATTTCGAAAGTGCAGCAAGAAGTGCCTGTGATGACATCCAGAGCGCCGGGGCGAAGGTCCTGCGGATCGAGCCTGATCCCCTTGTGAGCAGCAGCGACATCGCAGAGCGGGCCGGCATCACGCGGCAAGCCGCGTCGCTCTACACTACCGGAGGAAGGGGGGACAACTTCCCACTCCCGGTCGCGGGCATCACGAGCTTGCGGCCCCTCTGGTCCTGGGAGGAAGTCGTGCGTTGGTTAGCCGACCGCGGCAAGCTCGCCCCTGAGGCTATCGAACAAGCTGAGTGCATTCAGAGACTGAACTTCGAACTTCAGGGAAGTCCTGTGGCCGTCCCCATCCAGACCGGAAAAATGAAGGGGAGAGAGACAGCGGCCACCGGAGGGCCGGCAAGGCCATTCACCCGATACGAGGATTATGCCCGCGACAAAGCGGGGCGACCCCAGAGGCCGACGACCAAACCGAAATTCCGCGAAACTTCGCGCCCTCACGGGCCGTTCGTCCTCCGGCCAGAAATGACAATGCACTGATGTTCGTTACTACATTCTATTCCTACAAGGGCGGTGTCGGTCGAACGATGGCGCTTGCCAACGTTGCGGCTTTGCTTGCCGAAATCGGACGTCGGGTGCTCGTGGTCGACTTCGACCTCGAGGCTCCGGGCGTTCCCAGCTATGGATCACTGACCGCGGCTGCAGGAAAGCCCGGCATCGTCGATTACGTCTGCCATTACCTCGACACGAACGAGGTTCCGGACGTCGCTGATTACATCGTCCCGTGCCGGTTGAACAACGGGCGCGACATTTGGGTGCTTCCCGCGGGTGACAACACTCGCCCCGAATATGCCGAACAATTCGCCAGAATCGATTGGGGCTATCTCTACGCGGAGCGCGAGGGGGCAGAACTGCTCGATGACATGAAGGTCCAGTGGGAGGAGTTCGACGGCCAGGGCTTCGACTATGTCCTGATCGACAGCCGGACCGGGAACACGGATATCGGTGGCATCTGCACGAGACAGCTGCCTGATGCTGTCGCGATCCTGTTCATGCCGACCCGACAAAACACCGATGGCCTCATGCCGATCGTCGACCTTATCCGCACAGAACGCAAGCGGAGTGGCCGAGAAATCGATCTGATCTTCTGCCCATCAAACATCCCCGATCTCTTCGACGAGAACCACATTCTCGAAACGGCTCTGGACCAGGCCGCGAAGGTCCTCGATTACGGGCAGAAAGACCGGCTGGAGCCGCCGGTGGTGACGATCAGCCACTGGGTCAACCTGAACCTCCTCGACCTACCGCTGATTGTCGAGGCGAGAGAGAACTCCCGGCGGTCCAGTGAATACCGTTATTTGATGTCGGCCATCATCGGTCAGAACATCACTGATAAGCAGGGAGCTGAGTTCACACTCAAGCGGCTGCCCGACGTCTATAAGAACGCTCGCAAGGAAAAGAAGCCCAAGACGGCAACCGAGGCGAAAGGTCTTGCGAGCGAAATCGCAGCCACACATTCCGAAGACGGGCGGTTGGCATTCCTCGCTTCAGACGTCTTCTCGGAAGCCAAGGACTACGAGAGCCAGGAATCCAGTCTCACCGATGCGATCGCAGCTGGATACGAAATCGTCGTGGCCCAGACCCTGCGGGCGGTCGTGCGAATGCATCTCGACAAGAGGGCCGAAGCACTCAGCGATCTGAAGGAGGTGCTGACTTCTCCGAAGGGAAGCACATTCGAATTTCGGCCCGCGGTCCGGATGCTTCGAAGTGCTGCAAAGGACCCCGTGCAAGTCGCGCTCGACATCTTCCAGCAGGAAGGCGTGAAGATAAGAGCCAAGATGGAGCTGGTGCCATTGCTGATGCAGGGGCGAGAACACCTCGATCTCGTGGCCGACACATTGATCGAGCCGTTGAGTGACCCCGAGATAAAACCCGACCAGGCCGAAGATCTCATCATGACGGCCGTGCTAGCGTTGATCGGCTCGGGCCGGTTCGAGGAGGCCCTCGCCATCACCGACAACTGGGAGTTCCAAGCCACAGAAGCCGTCGAATTCAATCGAGCGATCGCTTACTGGGGAAAATCCGGCGAGCCGCCCAAGCATATGTTCCAGGATCTCGCCAACGCGCTGCCTCGCATGGAGGTCGGCGATCCCAATGTGCATCAATGCACCGCCTTGGCATATGCTGTCGCGGGCCAGGACGATCTGGCCCTGGAGGAACTGGACAGTGCGATCGAGCGGGTCGTCCCGGGCCAACTGAACTTCAGTTGCTGGACCTTCCTGCGCAAGGAAGCCGAAGAGTTCCGTGCGGATGTCGAGGAGATGCGCGCGCGAATAACTGCCGGAACAGCCCTCAAGCCACCTTTCCTTGAGGAAGTCCGCAAGGGGGTTATATAGCGTTGCAAGAGCTATGAGAGTTGGATAGGGTGGCAAACAAGGAACGAAAATGTTCATCATCGCTTAAACTAGCGATGCTATCTAGAACCTGTAGGAGACACTAAGATGGTTCATGATTCCGGAACAGACATCTGATCTGCAATCGACCCTAAGGTCACAAGACCCGGCGAGAGATCGCCGGGTTTTTTGTGCTTGTGGCCTCGACGCGCGCCTCGAGAGCGTTGCCATCGCCCGACTAGTAAGTTCCCGCTCCAGGCAGGAGTGACGAGAAAATCAGGGCCCGACCAAATCCATCGCTTCGATTTCTTATCACGAATGCGAGAAATCTCCGCGATCCACGACGAATCGTCCCCAGAATACCGCTCACTTGGATAAAAGACCGGCACAGCGCTGTCAGAATGGCAGTGGCTTCGCTCGCTCGATAGCTTGATAGGCCCTGTAGGCAGCGAACAGGCTGCGCGCCTCGCTCCGACTTGCTCTCGTGGTGATATAGGCCAACCATGTCAGCTGCGCACGAACGGCCGCAAAGCGGGCCTGCCTCGAAAGATCGGTTTGATAGCAGTTCGGCAGCTCGAAGGAGGACGCGAGCTCGATCATCGTCGATTCCGGAGTGCCCAAAAGCGTAAGACCTGACGGCTCGCCCGTTTCGAGGGCCGCGATGGTGTCGATATATGTGAGACCGTCGCGAAGGATGTGTCGGCGGTCCCAGAACGTCTCATAGGCATCAGCCGATCCGAGAACTACATGTCGATCCGTGCAGAGCGAGCCTAGTTCGCCGAGCAGATCAAGGCGATCGGCGTCCTCGATCGTCGACCTATGATGGCAGGTGAAAACAGGTTCATCGTCTACAATGTCGACCTCGAAGGCTCCGAAGCAGGTGAGATGGTGATCACTGTCGCCGAAGGTCGACGTGCCTTCCACTAGGACCGTCGCGACGAGGTTCAACGGATGCCCCCGTCGACCATGCCTCGCAGACCTCGCTGCAAAATCGTGCCGCAATGACCCCCGCCGGTAGGGGCGCCCCTGGGTGCCGTCATTCATCTCTGCCGCCTCCGTATTCCGTCCCGTCGTCCCGGGCAAACCGGTCGCAGAACGCGAGCTTCATGAGATGCTCGGTGAGTGCGCGCGAACCATCCTCGGTGACCATCTCGCTCCATGCGTCCCAACGATCGATCCGTTCGAGAAGCCAAAGGTAGAAGCGGTCACGCCCATACTGGTCACGGTCAGGCCATGACATTGACCACAACGTGCTGCGCACCGGAACCTCGCGAGTGATCCTCAAACCGATCAGTTTGACGACGGGGTCGCCAGCAATTTCATCCGTGGCGAAACGATGTGCCATGCGCGAAGCAATCCGCTCACGCTGCACTACTAAGTCCGAGGTCGCCCTGCGCTCCTTGGCGCGGGCGAGGCTCCGAGTGGCGGCTATCCAGTCCAGCCCGATCTCCTCGTCCGCATCGTCGCGCGTTCGTGTCGCGATCAGCATCAGGAGGACGGCACGTCCTTCCGCCGTCGGTCGACCTGTCCGATCTTCCATCAGACCTGCGGCTCTCATGAAGGCCCCGAAAAAAGAACCCAGGTGGCCGTCACCAACGAAGATATCCCTGGCACTCTCTTCGGGAGCGACGAACCGGCTGTCTTTGATTGCGAGATAGGACAGCATGAACTCGAGGATTTCGTTGACGCCGGCACCATAGGTCATCGGCAAGCCGAGTCGTCCGACCCAGAATGCCTCGCGAACGGAATCCCATTCACGTCCGTCCTCATCCACCAACGGAGGCTCCCCTGGGATCTCGCCGGTTGAGGTCAGCCAATAACCCCAAGGCAGCTCTGGATGTCTGTGGTCGCCGTAGCGTGCTTGGTCAGGCGCGCCGAAGAAGCGGTATGAGTTCTCCATCAATCCGCTCCACCGTTAGATGCGGGTGGCGGCAGACGGGGCGGTTCCGCGGTGTCACCTTGGCTGGTCGCTTCCGCGCTGGCGATTGCATGCAGACGCCGCGCAAAGGTAATGCACTCGTTGTAGACGTATGCCTGGTCTCGGTAGACGTCGCCCTTCCTCGGGTTGAGATTGTATCCCTCCGGCACAAGGTCCCCGATGTGGTCTGTGTCGAAGCCGAACCACCACAGGTCGTCGTGCTCAAATTCATCTTTCGTCGTCTGCACCGTGCGGTAATTGCGCACGACGCGCGTGATAGTGGTGTGACAAACGGTATAGCGTTCCTTGCGGGGCGTACCGTATTCTTCCCGCGCGAAACGATTGACCTCGCACTCCTTGCCATAGGTTACCCCGCCATGGACGGAGTTCGCGATATCGACCGGCACCGCATCGGCCGTGAAGCCGAATAGGGGATGGTCAGGTCCAACGCCGACGTAGCCGGACAGCGTCCCGTTTTTCTGGCGAAGCAGGATGCAGCCCAGGCCGGTTTGCTCGTCGACCCATGCGATTTTGTCCCCTTCATCGTCCCAGGGGCCAGGCTCTGACGGCTTGCGTTCGGGGTTCTGCCAGACTTGCAGAGCGGTGATCTGCGTATCGGCGACCGGGTAGGTCACCGGCGCGAGGCTGAGCAATCCACCGGGGATCTGCGTCTCTGCTATTTGTTTGCTGCTGGAACGGCGCTTGGACGGCTTTCTGGCCATAATTTGATCTCGCTTCAGAACGGGTGAAATGGTGTGCGAGCGGGAAAGGGCGTCAGCGGTAGCGCTCCAAGGCGTTCCGATGAGTGATCCGCGGGGCCATGCTCCGGGCCATCTTGCCTTGGGCATAGACTTCGCGGGCCAACCAAGCCTGTTCGGCGAGCAGGTCGTCGTCGGTGACTTCGCGCCACCAGACCTTTTCTGTCGCGTTCCATCGATAACCCCGCAGGTGCAGAGCATCCTTTACGCCGAAAGATGCGCCAACAGCTTCGATCAGATGACTGGAGGCAAGAGCGTTTTCGTTGAGCTCATGCAGGAGCGGAATGCCGTCGGTGCCTTCGTGGCGTAGGAGCTGGACTACTGCATCAACATCGTTCGCGGCACGGTGCCCATCGAAGTACCATCCGGCCTGCATGGCGAGGTATCCGAGCGAACGACCTTCGAAGCCCGCATTGGCCCAATCGATACCTTCGCAGGAACAAGCCCAAGGCCGTCCCGGAAGGTGGGGCAGGCGCTTCTCCAGCATGGGACGGTCAAATCTCGCATGGTGCGCGATCAGGAGGTCAGCTTCATCGACGATCTTGGTCACGACCGCATCGTCGATGCTCGCTCCGGACAGGTCCGCATTGGTGAGACCTGTCAGGCGAATGATCTCTTCTGGAAGCGGGAAGCCGGGGTCCTCGCGCCAAGTCCAGCAACGACCGATCTCCACGATTACGCCGTCATCGTCATATCGGAAACGGCGCATCGCCAATTCGATGATGACGTCTTGCTCATGGCATAGGCCGGTGGTTTCCACATCGATCACCAAGGCCGTCGTAGTGTGCCCATCAAGATTACCTGCCCCGGTCACACCGGGCTGGAGATCAATCTTGGTGAGGAGTCGAGTATCTTGAGCGCCTGCATCAGGTGCGCTGATTTGAACAACCATGATGAGCTCCTTGGCTAATCGGAATTGGGGGTGACTTAGGCGAGGGGCGGTCGCGCTCGAATGTCGAGGCTCAGCCGGCCGGTTCGAAATCACGGCTCACATCCTCAAGATCATCGTCCAGCAGCATGTCCAAGTCATGCGGGGCGATGTTCAGATCGAGTCCGAGGCCATGGATCAGCACCGCCCGTGCGCAATTGGACTGCATGATGCACGCCTCTACCGGGGG
>JAHJWA010000182.1 GCA_018828205.1 Alphaproteobacteria bacterium | reverse complement strand
GTGCGGTCGGACATGATCCACATGACCATGTTCATGCTTTCCGGGCTCAGCGTGATGAAATCCCAGAAATTGTCGTGGGCGGTCTGCGCCTGCGGGAAGCCGCGGTCGGGCGCGGGCTTCGCGGCGTGGATCAGATCGGGGAACTTGATCGCGTCCTGGATGAAGAACACCGGTATGTTGTTGCCGACCAGATCCCAATTGCCCTGCTTGGTATAGAATTTGGTCGCGAAGCCGCGGACGTCGCGCGCGAGGTCGGGCGAACCCTTGTTGCCCGCCACAGTGGAGAAACGCGTGAAGGTCGGGGTCTTCTCGCCGACCTCGTTGAAGATCGCGGCATGCGAATATTCCGGGATCGCCTTCTTCAGCTCGAAATGGCCGTGGATGCCATAGCCGCGGGCGTGGACGACGCGCTCGGGAATGCGTTCGTGATCGAAGTGGAAAATCTTCTCGCGGGCGATGTGGTCTTCGAGCAATTGCGGGCCGCGCGGACCGGCGCTGAGCCAGTTCTGATTGTCGGCGACCGGCGCGCCCTGCGCGGTGGTGAGGATATCGTCTTCGCCCCTGGGCTTTTGGTGGGGGGCACCGCCCTTGGACAGTTCGAGGTCGTCCGACATGCGCATTCTCCGATTGGCTGAAATATGTAAGGCCAACGAAGAAGCGGCGGTTCGGTTGCGGATATGAACAATAATTAACGAAACAAACTATTGTTAGGAAATCGATTGTTCGCTGCGATGCAGTTGCAGTGGTTTCACGGCTCTGACAGGGCATCGCTTCGTCCGTCCGCGACTGCATGATCGGAGACCCAAATGCGGCAATTGACCATCGTGATCCCGCCCGCCCAGACTGCTCGCGTACGCGAGGCGGCGGCGCAGAATTCGATCGAGGTCATGGCCGAGGTGGCGGCGATGCGCGAGGGGGCGGAGCGGGCGCTGTTGCTGTGCGATGCTCCCAATGCGAGGATCGAGGGCTTCCTTTCCGCGCTCGAGGACGTGGAAGGCCTTTACGTCACCTACGCGCCGCAGGGCGTGCTGGCGCTGCGGCCTCCGGCCGACGAGCCCGAGAAGCAGGTCACCGATATCCAGCCGCGCAGCCCGCTCGAGATCTTTCTCTCCGGGCTGCAGAGCATCGGCTCCTGGACCGGCTTTCTGAGCTATGCGGCGCTGGGCGGGGTGGTGGTGTGGATCGCGCTGTTCACCGAGAGCGTCTTCCTGCTGGTCGCCGCGATGCTGATCGCGCCCTTCGCCGGTCCGGCCATGACCACCGCGCTCGCCACCGCACGCGGCGATCTCTACCTGCTGAAACGTTCGCTGATGCGCTACGTGGCGGCATTGGCGACCGCGATCGCGGTGGCGGCGGCGCTGAGCCTGATCTTCGACCAGCGGATCGCGACAGGGCTGATGACCTCGGTCAGCATGCGTTCGACCGTCTCGGTGCTGCTCCCGCTCGCGGCAGGCGCGGCGGGCGCGCTCAACCTCGCACAGTCCGAGCGCAGCAGCCTGGTCAGCGGGGCGGCGACCGGGATGCTGGTCGCCGCCGCGCTCGCCCCTCCGGCAGGGCTGATCGGGATGGGGCTGGTGATCGGGCAGATGGATATCGTCTATTCCAGCCTGTGGGCGCTGGCGATCCAGATCGTCGGCATCAATCTTTCGGGCTTCGTGGTCTTCCGGCTCTATGGCGTGACCAACAAGGGCGCCCGCTATCCACGCGGCAAATCCGCGGTCACCTTTGCCGCGCTGGGTTTCAGCATGGCGGCGGTGGTGGCGTTGCTGCTGGCGCAGTTTTCCTCCTCGCCGCAATTCCAGCAATCCTCGCTCGCGCAGCGGATCACCGCTTCCGCGCAGCAGCGGATCGAGGCGCGCGAGGATGTGGAGCTGGTCATGGCGCAGGCCGCCTTCAGCCGCGCCCGCCCCCTTGGCGAGAACCCGGTGCTGCTCACCGTCCAGGTCGAAGGCGATCTCACGCCGACGCAGGAGACAAGGCTTGCCGCGAGCCTGCAAAAGGGGATCGAGCGCGAGTTCGGGGTTCGGGCGCTGGTCGATCTGACCGCGCTGTCGCGGTAAGGCGCTTAAGCGCAGTCTCACGCCTTCGTTGCGTTTCCTGCATCTTAAGCTGCGCGGTTTCCGCTTCGAGGGAAAATCGTCTAGGCCTATGGAACCGCTATGTTCGATTCCGTCGACGCCCTGCTCCTCGCCCGGATCCAGTTCGCCTTCACGGTGAGCTTCCATTTCATATTCCCGTCCTTCTCGATCGGGCTGGCGAGCTATCTCGCGGTGCTGGAAGGGCTCTGGCTCAAGACCGGCAAACAGATCTATCTCGACCTGTTCAAGTTCTGGCTCAAGATCTTCGCGATCGCCTTCGCGATGGGCGTCGTTTCGGG
>JAHJWA010000181.1 GCA_018828205.1 Alphaproteobacteria bacterium | reverse complement strand
CCCCCGGCGCGCCGGTCATGCGGCTGTCACTCGAACAGGCTTTACAGCGGGTCGCGCAAGGTGTTGGAGCGCAGGCCATGATCGGCGCGGCACAGCAGGAGGCGGACACGCAGTGAAGACACTCGGGCTCATCCGCCATGCCAAGTCCGACTGGTCGGATTCGGACAAGCGCGATTTCGATCGCGGGCTCAACGCGCGCGGCAGGCGCGGCGCGCGGCTGATGGGCAAGCATATCCGCGCGCAGGGGACGCAGTGGGACAGACTGGTCGCGAGCCCGGCCGAGCGGGTCAAGATGACGCTCGCCGAGGCGCTCCCCGAGCTCGATCCGCAATGGGACCGCAGGCTCTACCTCGCCTCGACCGAGACGATTTGCGAGGTGATCCGCGAACTGGGCGGCGATGGCGACGCGCTGCTGCTCGCCGGGCACAACCCGGGGCTCGCCGACATGGTGCTCCAGCTGGTGGCGCCGGGTCATGAGAACGATCTGTTCGACGAGGCCAAGGTCAAATTCCCCACCGCCAGCTTCGCGGTGTTCGAACTGGCGATCGACGACTGGGCGGATATCGCCGAGGGCTGCGGCACGCTGGTGCATTTCACCCGCCCGCGCGATCTCGATCCGGAGCTGGGTCCCGAGGACTGAGCTTCGGCTAGCGCAGGATACGCGGTCCCGCCCCGCCCTTGGCCGCGACATCCTCCGGGTTGTAAAGCTTGCAGGTTTTAAGGCTGAGGCAGCCGCAGCCGATGCAGCCATCCAGATTGTCGCGCACCGCCTGCAATTGGGCGATCCTCTTGTCGAGACCGCCGCGGATCGCCTCGCTGATCTTCCACCAGTCGAAACTGCTCGGCGCCCTTCCCTGGGGCAGCGCGCGCAGATGCTCGCCGATTTCCTCGAGCGAGAGCCCCAGCCGCTGGACGATCAGGATGAAGCTCAGCCGCCTGATGTCGCTGCGCAGGAAGCGGCGCTGATTGCCCTTGGTGCGCAGCGGAGCGATCAGCCCCTTGTCCTCGTAGAAGCGGATCGCCGAGACCGAGAGGCCGGTGCGGCGCGCCAGCTCGCCGATCGAGAGAAGGTCGGTTGCGTTCATGAAAATCGCCGATAGCGCAATTAAAGCTTGACCTCAAGTTAGCTTGAGATCGTATCGACCCCGGCGTTCCGGAGCGACCGCACGGTGCGGCGCGCAGATAGGAGAACGCCGATGCCCACAGGATATCTCGAACACGCCAATATTTCCGTCACCGATCCCGAGCGCAGCGCAGCGCTGCTCAAATCCATGCTCGGCTGGGAGGAGCGCTGGCGGGGTCCTTCGCTCAAATACGGCCGGTCGGTCCATATCGGCAACAAGGAGTGCTACCTCGCGCTCTACACCGGCAACCATGTCCATGGTGGCTACACCAAGGGCCAGCCGCTCAACCATATCGCCTTCGTTGTCGACGATCTGGATGCGGCAGAGGCGGTGGTCCGCGAGCACGGGCTCGAGCCCTTCGGCCACGATGATTACGAGCCCGGGCGGCGGTTCTACGTCTTCGACTGGGACGGGATCGAGTTCGAGATCGTCAGCTACGAAGCCGAGGCTTCCGCGCGAGCCCGCGCGACCGGGCCCTCGTAGCCCGCCAACGCGCCCAGCGGCACCGTCTCGAACCGGCCCAGCCAGCGCCGTGCCAGCTTGGCCAGCGGCATGGGGTTGAGATAGTGCCGCTTGCAGCGCCCGTCGCGGTGGCTGGCGACCAGTTCGGCGGCCTCGAGCACGGCGAGATGCTTGGCCACCGCCTGCCGCGTCATCGGCAGCCCTTCCCGCAGCTCGCCCAGCGTCAGCCCGCCCGTCTCGCTCAGCCGGTCGAGCAGCTTGCGACGGGTCGGGTCGGAAAGCGCGGTGAAGGTGTCCGTCATGGCGTCAGGCTAGGCAGGCCCGGGCGATTCGCTCAAGCGGCGGGGGTCGCAGCGGCGCGACTTGTCCACGGCCCGCCCGGCACCAAGTGAACAATGGCTCTTCCGGCGAATGATCGGACAAAATATACCCAACCCCCGGGTGCCAGACGGGGGATACGCCGGCCGATGCCGGCAAGGGAGCTAACGGAACGATGCGCGACGGGATGATATCGACGGGACGCAGCGCATGAGTGCGGCGATCGCAAGCGGCGAGGCAAAGGTCGGTGCGCTGTGCGTCGGCCAGCCGCGCCCCTTCAACGGCGCCGAGCTCAGCGCGATCGACAAGCGCGCGGTCTCCGGGCCGGTCGCCATCCGCCGCTTCGGTCTCGAAGGCGATATGGTGGCCGACACCAAACATCACGGCGGGCCGGATATGGCGGTCCATCACTATCCGCAGGAGCATTACGCCGGCTGGGCCGAGTGG
>JAHJWA010000021.1 GCA_018828205.1 Alphaproteobacteria bacterium | reverse complement strand
TCGGCCAGCGCGCAGCGCATGTGCAGCAGCGCCGCGGGCAGGTCGTTGACCGTCGCCAGCGTCTCGAAACCGGCGATGAAATCATAGGGACCGCCGGGGAAGGGCAGCTCCTCGTCGAAATCCCCGGGCGCGGCATGGGCGGCATTGTCCAGACCCGGCAACCCGCCGGTCAACGATCCGATCACCAGCGCCCGCTCGGGCGCGAGCTGCATGAAGCCCAGCCGCTCGGCGAAATCCTCCGCCATGTCCTCGATCACGAACCGCGCCGCCCCCTCGCGCCGTTGGCGCTGCCGCGCACGCTCCCAGACTCTCTGGCGGCGGGCGGGCGAGAAGATGCGGGGCGGGGCGGGGTTCGGCATGGCGGGACCCCTGCCGCGCTTGTCACCGCCGCGCAAGCGGTGCAGCTTGCGCTTCATGCCCGCCCCACGACCTGCGCGCCGTTTTCTCGCCGAGACGCTCGCCCCGCTCGTGGACCTCGTCTACCCGCCGCGCTGCCCGGTCTGCGGCGGGGCCATCGCTCAGCAAGTGGGCTTGTGCGCCGCATGCTGGGAGCAGCTCGAGATTCCCGCGGAGCCAAGCTGCGCGCTGTGCCAGCGCCCCTTCGGCGCATCGGGCCCGGAGGCGGGCGCGGTCTGCGCGCCATGCATGGCCTCGCCGCCCGGCCACGACGGGATCGCCGCCGCGACGCTCTACAACGACATCTCGCGGCGACTCGTGCTCGCCTTCAAACACGGGCGCCGGATCGCGCTCACCGACATGCTGGCGCGGCTGATGGCGGCGCGGCTGCCGGCTTGTGCCGACCGGTTGATCATCCCCGTGCCGCTGCATCGCTGGCGGCTGTGGTACCGCGGCTTCAATCAGGCGGCGCTGCTGGGCCGCGGTCTCGAAAGGATGGGCCATGGCACGCTGCTGGTCGATGCGCTGATCCGCACCCGGCGAACCCCGGTGCTGGGCGGGCTGGGCGCCAAGGCCCGCCGCCGCGCGCTCGCGGGCGCGATCCGGGTGAGCAGGAGCGGCGCGAGGACGGTGCAGGGACGGTCGGTTATCCTGGTCGACGATGTGCTCACCAGCGGCGCCACCTCGCAGGCCTGCGTGGCCGCGCTCAAGCGGGCGGGAGCAACCAGCGTGACGATCTGCTGCTTCGCCCGCGTCCTCGACAGCGAGCGCAACCCAGGGACAACAGCTGCACCCGGGCCGCAAAGCGAAACGCCCGAGACCACGAAGGTCCCGGGCGCCACGTGACGAATGTTAGCGGACCTTTCCCCTAAGGGCTGGCGCACCCCCCACGAATACGCCGGGTCCTATCCCTCATCGCTTGGTGCGCGCCTTGCTCCGAAACCAAGCCCGAAGCCGGCTGCGCTCCATGTACCCCCTGAACCCGGTGCTCTATTCGGCACCCTCGCCAAGCGGATAGCTCTTTCGAGCCACATTGCGAATATTCCACCAAACCGCCGTTCCTCAAACCGGCAATTTTGCTAAGGCCCGATTTCAAGGGCTGATGTTGCGAGCATGCAACAAATGACAGCGCCGCAACACCGAGGATTGCCGATGACCACCGACACAGCCGAACGCGAACAGGGCACGCGTTTCCTCCCCAAGTTCGACGACCGCGGCCTGCTCTCGGCAGTGGTGGTCGATGCCGTCAGCGGGCAGGTGCTGATGGTCGCCTTCATGGACCGCGAGGCGCTCGACGCCACGCTGGAGAGCGGCGAGGCGCATTTCCATTCGCGGTCGCGCGGGCGGCTGTGGAAGAAGGGCGAGTCGTCGGGCCATGTCCTGAGCGTCGAGGAGGTGCTCGTCGATTGCGACCAGGACGCGCTGGTGCTGCGCTGCCGGCCCGCGGGTCCGACCTGCCACACCGGCGCGGTGACTTGCTTCTACAGACGGCTGAAAAACGGCAATCTGGAACGCGTCACGAGTTGACGTTTACGTAAGCGGATGGTAACCGATCCGGATGACGACAGCCAGTCCCCAAAGCCGGGCTCCCGCCCAGGAAAAGCCGGTTCGCGGCGGCTCGGGCGCTCTGCTCGACCGGCCCGACAAGCTCGCCCGCGAACAGTTCACGATCTCCGATCTAACCTCGGAATTCGGCTGCACCGCACGCGCGCTTCGCTTCTATGAGGACGAGGGCCTGATCGCTCCCTCGCGCGTCGGGCTCTCGCGGATCTATTCGCCGCGCGACCGCGCGCGGCTCGCCTGGATCATGCGCGCGAAAAACGTCGGCTTCTCGCTGACCGAGATCCGCGAGATGATCGATCTCTACGATCTCGACGACGGCCGTGTCGAACAGCGCCGGGTGACGGTCGACAAATGCCGCAAGCATGTCGCCAAACTCAAAAAGCAGCGCGCCGATATCGACAGTTCGATCAAGGAACTGACCGATTTCATCGGCCATATCGAATCGCTCGATCCCGCAAAGTAATCTTCCGCTTCCAACCTTCCAACTCTCCCTCATCCAGCAAGGACGTTTCCGATGCCCAGCTACACCGCCCCCACGCGCGACACCCGCTTCATCCTCAACGAGATGCTCGGCCTCGCCGGCTATGCGCATCTGCCCGGTTTCGAGATGGCCACCCCCGATGTCAGCGACGCGGTGATCGGCGAGGGCGGCAAATTCTGCGCCGAAGTGCTCGCCCCGCTCAACCGCACCGGCGACGAGGAAGGCTGCACGCGTCACGAGGACGGCTCGGTCACCACGCCCGCGGGCTTCAAGCAGGCCTATGCGCAATTCACCGAAGCGGGCTGGGGCACGATCTCGGCTCCCGAGGAATTCGGCGGACAGGGCATGCCGCACGCGCTCGGCTTCGCGCTCGAGGAGTTCATTTCCTCCGCCAACCAGGCCTTCGGCATGTATCCCGGGCTCACCAATGGCGCGGTTTCGGCGCTGATCGCCAAGGGCTCGCAGGAGCAGAAGGACAGGTATCTGCCCAAGATGATCTCGGGCGAATGGTCGGGCACCATGAACCTGACCGAGCCGCAGTGCGGCACCGATCTGGGCATGATCCGCACCAAGGCCGAACCGCAGGCCGATGGCAGCTATGCGTTGACCGGCACCAAGATCTTCATCTCCGCAGGCGAGCATGATCTCACCGAGAACATCATCCATCTGGTGCTCGCCAAGACCCCCGGCGCGCCCGACAGCACCAAGGGCATCTCGCTGTTCGTGGTGCCCAAGTTCCTGGTCAACGAGGACGGTTCGGTCGGCGAGCGCAACGGCGTCGTCTGCGGCTCGATCGAGGAAAAGATGGGCATCCACGGCAATTCGACCTGCCTGCTCAATTACGACGGCGCCAAGGGCTGGCTGGTCGGCGAGGAGAACAAGGGTCTCGCCGCGATGTTCATCATGATGAACGCCGCCCGCCTCGGCGTCGGCATCCAGGGCCTGAGCCAGGCCGAGGCGGCCTATCAGAACGCGGTCGCCTATGCGCTCGACCGGCGGCAGGGGAGGGCGCTGACCGGCCCCGCCGAGCCCGAGGCGCAGGCCGACCCGATCTTCGTCCACCCCGATGTCCGCCGCATGCTGATGGATGCCAAGGCCTTCACCGAGGGCATGCGCGCGCTTTGCCTCTGGGGCGCGCTGCAGGTCGATCTCAGCCACAAGGCCGAGACCGAGGAAGAGCGCGAACAGGCCGATCTGATCATCGGGCTGCTGACCCCGGTGATCAAGGGCTATGGCACCGACAAGGGCTATGAGGTCGCGACCAATATGCAGCAGGTCTTTGGCGGCCACGGCTATATCCGCGAATGGGGCATGGAGCAGTTCGTCCGCGACGCCCGCATCGCACAGATCTACGAGGGCACCAACGGCATCCAGGCGATGGACCTGTGCGGCCGCAAGCTGGCGCAGAAGGGCGGCGCGGGCATCCAGGCCTTCTTCAAGATGATCGGCGAGGAAGTCGAGCAGGCCAAGGGCGACGAGACGCTCGGCCCGCTCGCCGAACCGCTCGGCAAGGCGCTCGCCGAGCAGCAGGCGTCCACCATGTGGTTCATGAGCAACGCGATGCAGAACCCCAATCACCTGGGTGCCGGCGCGCATCACTACATGCACATGA
>JAHJWA010000180.1 GCA_018828205.1 Alphaproteobacteria bacterium | reverse complement strand
TGGAGCGCGTTGAAGCTCGCCGCGCCGCCCTGGGTGCGCTCGTTCTGCTCGCCGCCCTGCGCCGAGCCGCGCACCAGCAGTTCGCCATCGAGCACCGCGGGGAAGGGCAGCATATCGAGCAGTTCGGGGAAGGTGGCGGAGATATCGTCGCCCGAGCGCGAGAACAATCGCGTCTGCGCCGCCTCGCCCTGGCCCGCGCGGACCAGCTGCACGCGGATGCCGTCCCATTTCCACTCGGCGGCGTAATCCTCCAGATCGACCGTCCCGTCCTCGAGCGGATGCGCGAGCATGAAGGGGCGGAAGGTCGGCAGATTGGCGATGTCGGGGGCGGGCTCGCCCTGCGCGGCCCAGGCGAACAGCTCGCCATAGGGTGCATCGAGCCCGTGCCAATATTCCTCGACCTCGTCGATCGCGACATCGAAAGCCTGCGCGAAGGCGGTCTTGGCGAGGCGGCTGGAAATCCCTATCCGCATTCCCCCGGTGGCGAGCTTGAGCAGCGCGTAGCGCCCGTCGGCATCGAGCCGGTCGAGCAGCCGCGGCAGCTCGGTGAGCACGCTCTTGCGGTTCATCGCACCCAGCAGCTCGACCGCCTCGCTCACACCCGGAGGCGAGGGCGCCGCCTCGGGGGCGGGCCACAGCAGGCTGGCGGTCTCGGCGGTGTCGCCGACGAAATCGCGGCTCAGCGTCCACAGCACCGGATCGACGCGTTCCTTGAGCAGGGTGCGAATCGTCCCCGACTTGACCGCGGGAAAATCGAGCCCGTCGGCCAGCGCCGCCAGCGCCCAGCCGCGATCGGGATCGGGGGTGGCGCGCAGATAGTCCGCGATCAGCCGCAGCTTCTCGTTGCGGCTGCGGGTGTAGACCAGCGCGTCGATCAGGGCGGCGAAGGCTTCCATACCCTACAATCCTCCCCCATGGGGGGAGGTGAGGATTGATTGCACCTCCTCAATCATCCTCGTCCTCATAGCCCACCAGCGCCAGCGCGCGCGCGCGGCGCTGGTGGAGCTGGCACCAGCGCAGCAGCGCGTCCTCGCGGCCGTGGGTGATCCAGTTCTCCTGCGCATCGACCTCCTCGATAGTGCGGGTCAGCTCGCCCCAGTCGGCGTGGTCGGAGATCACCAGCGGCAGCTCGACATTGCGCTGGCGGGCACGCTGGCGGACCCGCATCCAGCCGCTCGCCATCGCGGTGATCGGCTCGGGCAGACGGCGGCTCCAGCGGTCGTTGAGCGCCGAGGGCGGGCACACCACGATGCCGCCGCGCATCTCGTCCTTGGTGTGATCCGCGACCAGCCGCAATTCGCCCAAGCCCACGCCGTGTTCCTCGTAGAGCCGGCACATCCGCTCCATCGCGCCATGCAGATAGATCGGATCGTGATGCCCCGCGGCGCGCAGCTCGGCGATCACGCGCTGCGCCTTGCCCAGCGCATAGGCGCCGACCAAAACGCAAGCGTCGGGATGCGCGGCGAGCCGGTCCAGCAGCTTGCGCATCTCCTCGGCGATCGGCGGGTGGCAGAACACCGGCAGGCCGAAGGTCGCCTCGGTGATGAAGATGTCGCATTGGGTCACTTCGAAGGGCGGGCAGGTGGGATCGGCGCGGCGCTTGTAATCGCCGGTCACCACCACCCGCTCGCCCGCATGCTCGAGCAGGATCTGCGCGCTGCCCAGCACATGGCCTGCGGGGATATAGGTCGCATCGACCCCGCCTGGCAGGCGGATGGTCTCGCCATATTCGACCGGGGTTGCGCCTTCCCTTGTGTTGTAGCGCAGATCCATGATCGCCAGCGTGGCGGGGGTGGCGACGGTCTGGCCGTGCCCGCCGCGCGCGTGATCGGCATGGCCATGCGTCACCAGCGCGCGGTCGACCGCGCGCGAGGGATCGATCCAGCAATCCGCGGGGACGATCTGGATCCCGTGCGGTTCGGGCCGGATCCAGGAAAAGGGCGCTGCCATCCTCCACTCAAACCCGCGGCGGGGCGAGCGTTCCCCGCTTGTGCTTCACGCCGCGTTTCGGATCGCTATTGGGGCCCCTATTCGCGCACCGCGCGGAAACGCTCGAAGAGCTGCTTCATGCCCGGCTTCTGCCCCTGCGCGAGCAGGCTCGCGCGGAACAGGCGCCCGAGGAACACCAGCTCGAGCCAGACGAAGCCCGCCAGCAGCACGCCCGAGCCGACGATCTCCCACATCTCGATGCCGGCACCCAGCCGCGCCAGCACCGTGAAGGGCGTCCACAGCGGGACCCAGGTCAGCACCTGCACCATCAGCCCGGTCTGGCCCATCATGATCGCCTGGATCAGGAAGGTGATCGGCAGCAGGATCGCGAGCAGGATCGGCATCAGATAGCCCTGCGCCTCGCTCATCGAATCGGCGAGCGCGCCGATGGAGACGAACAGGATCGAGATCGCGACATAGCCCGCGACGAAGAAATAGATCATCGCCAGGATGATCCCGGGCGAGGTCAGCGGGGCGAGCGCGGGGCGGATCATGTCGGCGATCGCGCCATGGGTCGCAAAGGCCACCGCCGCGGCGCAGCCGACCCAGACCAGGATCATCGACAGCCCGACCGCGAGCGCGCCCAGCAGCTTGCCATACATCAGCTCCTCGGGCCGGATGCAGGCGAGCAGCGATTCGAGCAGCTTGTTCGAGCGTTCCTCGACCGAACCCTGCAGCATCCAGCTGCCCGACAGCATCAGGCTCATCATCAATATATAGGCCAGCGCCAGCGGGACGATCGAGCGGATCAGCAGCGCCTCGCGCGCCCCGCCACCGGGCGGCGGGGTGGTCACCGCGATTGCGGGCGCGGCCGACTGGATCGCCGCCGCCTCCTGCGGCGAGAGCCCGCGCTGCGTGAGCAGCCGCTGGCGCAGATCGCCGGTCAGGACGTCCTGAAGCACGGTGATGAAACCGGTGCCGGGCTGTTCGTTGGACCACAGCCGGATGGTGGGATCGGCCGGATAGTCGCGCCCGATCGCCACCACCGTCGCCACCTCCTCCTCGCCTTCGGAATCGAGCAGCGCATCGACTCGCTCGTCGAGTTGCTCCTCGCTGGCCGAGACCAGCGTTTCGGGCGCTTCGGGGAATTCATATTGCGGCGTCGGCGCCTCGAAGCTCGCAATGCCCTCGGGCTTGACCGCGTCGAGCTTGGCGATCGCCGCATCGATCCCGCCCTGCGCGCGGAAGGTGGCGACATCGGCTTCGGTGTACCAGCGATCGTGCTGCGTCCAGGGCGCCTGCGGATCGGCCTGTTCGAGCCCGTGGCGGCGGACATAGCGCGACAGCGCGCTCAGCCGGTAGCGGTCCTCCTCGAACTCGAAACGGGCGAGGATCGCCTCGCGCGCGGTGCCGCCCGAACGGTCGAGCACCACCACGCGGGTCTCCTCGTCGTCGTCGAGCGCCTGGCCGACGAGCGGCCCCAGCGCCAGCGCGATCGGGAGCAGCATCAGCGTGAGCCAGAAGCTCTTCATCGCCGCGATCTGGCGGAACTCGCGCGCCGCGACGAGCAGGATGTTCGAGCGGTTCATGGCTGGACCTCCGCAGCGCCGACCAGCGAGACGAAGACATCGTGGAGATTGGCGCGGTGTTCCTCGAAGCGGCGCAGCGGCACGCCGGTGCTGGTGCAGCGCTCCAGAACCTCGCCGACCTCGGTGTCCGGCGCCAGCGTGATCGTCCATTCGTGCCAGCCCGCGCCCAGGTCCCCGACCGGCTCGGCATGGTGCACGCCCGCGACCCGCGCGATGCTCTGCGGGGCCACCGCAGTGATCCGCGCGGGCAGCGTGGCGCGCGCCTCGTCGATCGTGCCCTCGAAGCGCTTGTGCCCCTTGCGCAGCAGCAGCAGCCGGTCGCAGAGGCGCTCGGCATGCTGCATCACATGGGTGGAGAAGATGACCGCCGCGCCGCGCCCGGAGGCGCGCAGGATCTCGTCCTCGAGCAGCCCCTGATTGACCGGGTCGAGCCCCGAGAAGGGTTCGTCGAGCATCAGCAATTGCGGGCGATTGACCAGCGCGGTGGCGAGCTGGACCTTCTGCGCCATGCCCTTGGACATGTCGGCGATCTTGGTCCCGGCGCGGTCGGCGAGATCGAAGCGGGCGAGCAGTTCGAGCCCGTGGCTGCGCCCCTCGGCGGCAGCCATTCCCTTGAGCCGCGCGAAATAGACGATCGTGTCGATCGCGCTCATATGGCCGTAGAGCCCGCGTTCCTCAGGCAGGAAGCCGATCGCCGCGGTGTTGCGCTGGTCCGGTGCGCTGCCGAACACCGATATCCGCCCCGAGCTCGGGCGGATGATGTCGAGCACCATCCGCAAAGTGGTGGTCTTGCCCGCGCCATTGCCGCCCAGGAAGCCGAAGATTTCCCCCGGCTCGACCGCGAAACTCAGATCGTCGACCGCGAGCAATTCGCCAAAGCGTTTCGTCAGTCTCTCGACCTCGAGTACCGGCATTTCGGCGTGCCCCCCCAGCTAGAACCGGGGGCGGTCATGCCCGCGATGAGGGCGCGGGGGCAAGGCTTTCCTCTGCCGATCGCATGGCGAGGCCGACGAACCGCCGGACCTCGCCCGCCACCACCGGAATGGCTCAGGACTCGCTGTCGTCCTTGCTCTCGCTTGCTGCCGCATCGGGCTTGTCCGCCGCCGGCTTCTTCGCCGTCTTCGCGCGACCCGGCTTGCGTGCGGCCTTGGGCGGGGCGGGGGTCAGTTCGAAGGACGGCTTGTCGTCCTTGACGCTGACATGCACCTCGCCGCCATTGGCGAGCTTGCCGAACAGCAGCTCCTCGGCGAGCGGCTGCTTGATCCGGTCCTGGATCAGCCGGCCCATCGGGCGTGCGCCGTAGAGCCGGTCGTAGCCCTTGTCGCCGAGCCATTCGCGCGCCGCCTTGTCGAACTGGACATCGACATTCTGCTCGGCGAGCTGGAGCTCGAGCTGGAGGATGAACTTGTCGACCACGCGGCCGACGGTGTCCTTGCCAAGATAGCCGAACGGCACGATCGCATCGAGCCGGTTGCGGAATTCGGGGGTGAACATGCGCTTGACCGCTTCCTCGCTCGCATCCTCCTTGCTGACATTGCCGAAGCCGATGCCCTGGCTCGCCATGTCGGCGGCGCCGGCATTGGTGGTCATGATCAGCACGACGTTGCGGAAGTCGACCGTCTTGCCGTGGTGATCGGTCAGCCGGCCATTGTCCATCACCTGGAGCAGGATGTTGAACAGGTCGGGATGCGCCTTCTCGATCTCGTCGAGCAGCAGCACGCAATGCGGGTTCTGGTCGATCGCATCGGTGAGCAGCCCGCCCTGATCGTAGCCGACATAGCCCGGAGGCGCGCCGATCAGCCGCGAAACGCTGTGGCGTTCCATATATTCGGACATGTCGAAGCGCTTGAGCTCGATCCCCATGATGCTGGCGAGCTGGCGCGCGACCTCGGTCTTGCCGACCCCGGTCGGGCCCGAGAACAGGAACGAGCCGATCGGCTTGTCGGGATCGCGAAGACCCGCGCGGCTCAGCTTCATCGCGGTCGCGAGCTTCTTGACCGCCGGATCCTGCCCGAAGACGACATGCTTGAGATCGCGTTCGAGATTCTCGAGCGCGCGCTTGTCGTCCGAACTGACCGACTTGGGCGGAATCCGCGCCATGGTGGCGATCACCGCCTCGATCTCCTTGGCGGTGATCTTCTTCTTGCGGCGGTTGGGCGGCACCAGCATCTGCATCGCGCCGACCTCGTCGATCACGTCGATCGCCTTGTCGGGCAATTTGCGGTCGTTGATGTAGCGCGCCGAGAGCTCGACCGCGGTCTTGATCGCGTCGGGGGTATATTTGACCTTGTGGTGGTCCTCGAAGGCGCTGCGCAGACCTTTCAGGATCTTGATCGTGTCCTCGACCGTGGGCTCGTTGACATCGATCTTCTGGAACCGCCGCAGCAGCGCCCGGTCCTTCTCGAAATGGTTGCGGAATTCCTTGTAGGTGGTCGAGCCGATGCAGCGGATCGTCCCGCCCGAGAGCGCCGGCTTGAGCAGGTTGGAGGCATCCATCGCCCCGCCGCTGGTCGCACCGGCGCCGATCACCGTATGTATTTCATCAATGAACAGGATCGCCTCGGGCATTTCCTCGAGCTCGGATACGACCTGCTTGAGCCGCTCCTCGAAATCGCCGCGATAGCGCGTGCCCGCCAGCAGCGCGCCCATGTCGAGCGAGTAGATCACCGCCTCGAGCAGCACGTCGGGCACCTCGCCCTCGACAATCTTGCGCGCCAGACCCTCGGCGATCGCGGTCTTGCCGACGCCGGGATCGCCGACATAGAGCGGGTTGTTCTTGCTGCGGCGGCACAGGATCTGGATCGTCCGGTCGACCTCCGGCCCGCGGCCGATCAGCGGATCGACCTTGCCCGCCTCGGCCTTGCGGTTGAGGTTGACCGTGAACTGGTCGAGCGCGGTCTCCTTCTTGTTGCCTTCCTTGGCGGCTTCCTCGCCGCCGCGCGCCTCGTCGGCACCCTTGGGCGAGTTCGCCTCGATCTGCTTGCCGCCCTTGCCGATGCCGTGGCTGATGAAGCTCACCGCATCGAGCCGGCTCATGTCCTGCTGCTGGAGGAAATAGACCGCATAGCTGTCGCGCTCGGAGAACAGCGCCACCAGCACATTGGCGCCGGTCACGGTGTCCTTGCCCGAGGACTGGACGTGGAGGATCGCGCGCTGGACCACGCGCTGGAAACCGGCGGTGGGCTGCGGATCGGCCTCGTCGTCGGATTTGAGCGACTGGTATTCCTGGTCGAGATACTGCCGTACCGCCGCGCCGAGCTCGGCGATCTCGACCCCGCAGGCCAGCATCACCTGGCGGGCGTCCTCGTCCTCGACCAGCGCCAGCAGCAGATGTTCGAGCGTCGCATATTCATGACGGCGTTCGGAGGCATCGGCGAGCGCCTGATGGAGGGTTTTTTCGAGATTTTGCGCAAAACTGGGCATCGGGTTTCTTTCGCTGGGTCTCGCGTCCGCCGTGAGTCGGCGCTGCGAGTTGGCAAAGCCTAGGCCGGAAACGCCGGCCGCTGCTGTCCTTCGATTGCGAATATGGGGAATTTTGCGGCTATTTTGAGTCCCCCCGCCATCGTTTGAGCATCGTTCAACCCTTTTTTCCGAACAGCGCGTCGGCGGCGGCGCGATGCGCGGCGGCATTGGCGCGATGGCGCGTGACGCGGGCGATCTCCGCCTCGAGCAATACGATGCGCTCGGTCAGCTCATCCTGCGAATAGGGATCCAGATCCTCGGTGGCGAGGCGGTCGGCGGCATCGCCGCGGGGCCTTGGTCTGTCCTCGGGGTCCATTGCATCGCATCATCGCCTTTGCGGCGCATAGCTGTCAATGGTCCGGTTGCGGTGCGCTGCGGCGCGCGATACACCAAATCGACACGATAGGCGGGGGCATATGGGCGCTACAATTCCGGACGAGATGACGGCCATCGGTTACGACGAGCCCGGCAAGCCCGAGGTGTTGCGTCCCGAGCGGCTCCCGGTTCCGCGGCCCGAAGGCGGGCAGGTGCTGATCGCGGTCAGCCACGCCGGGGTCAATCGCCCCGATGTCATCCAGCGCCAGGGCTTCTACCCGCCGCCACCCGGCGCCTCGCCGATCCCGGGGCTGGAGATTTCGGGCACGGTGGTCGCGGTCGGACCCGATGCGCCCCCCGAAATGCTCAACCAGCCGGTCTGCGCGCTGGTCACCGGGGGCGGATATGCGCAATATTGCCTCGCGCAGGCGACGCACTGCCTCCATATCCCCGAGAGCATGTCGATGGCCGAGGCCGCGGCGATCCCGGAGACGCTGTTCACCGTGTGGCACAATGTCTTCGAGCGCGGCTGGGCGCGCGAGGGCGAGACCTTGCTGGTCCACGGCGGCACCAGCGGGATCGGCACCATGGCCATCATGCTCGGCAAGGCCTTCGGGCTGACCGTCGTCACCACCTGCGGCAGCGACGACAAATGCGCCGCCGCACGCGCGGTCGGCGCCGATCTGGCGATCAACTACAAGACCAAGGATTTCGTCGAGCACGTCCGCCAGTTCACCGATGGCCGGGGCGCGGATGTCGTGCTCGACATGGTCTCGGGCGAATACGTCCAGCGCAATCTCGATTGCCTCGCCGAGGACGGGCGGCATGTCACCATCGCGGTGCTGGGCGGGCTCAAGGCCGAGCTCAACATGGCCAAGCTCATGGCCAAGCGCCACACGCTGACCGGATCGACGCTGCGCGCGCGGCCGGACGAGTTCAAGGCGCTTCTCGCCGACGAGATTCACAACCACGCCTGGCCGCTGTTCGAGGATGGCAGCATCCGCCCGGTCATGGACCGAACCTTTCCGCTCGAACAGGCGGCCGAGGCCCATATGCGGATGGAAGCGGGCGATCACATCGGCAAGATCGTCCTCGAAACAGGCGCTTGAACGCTATTTCAGCCGATCGACCGGTTGTGACGCGCGATCGCCGCGGCGCCTTCAAACCGCAACACTGACCCCGGACAGTCACCGAACTGTGAATCGCCTGTAACATTACCCGTGCAAGGCTAGGCAGCTCTTGCAGGAAGGGACGTGTGCGATGACGCAGCTGCCTACCGATCTCGCCAGCCTCGCCAATGTGACCAATTTTCCGATCGTTCAGCCGGTCGTGCCCGAGCGCACGCTGGGCGAGCGGCGCCGGTTCCGCACCATCTGGATCAGCGACATCCACCTGGGCACCAAGGGCTGCAACGCCGCCATGCTGATCGATTTCCTCGACCACACCGACAGCGAGACGATGTATCTGGTGGGCGACATCATCGACGGCTGGCGGCTGAAGAAGAAGTTCTACTGGCCGCCCGAACACAATGACATCGTCTGGCGGGTGCTCAAGCGCGCGCATCGCGGCACGCGGATCGTCTATATTCCGGGCAATCACGACGAGATGGTGCGGCCCTTCTGCGGGATGAATTTCGGCGGGGTCGAGATCAAGCGCGCGGATGTCCACACCACCGCCGACGAGCGCCGGCTGCTGGTGCTGCATGGCGACGAATTCGACACCATCATGCTGGCGCACCGCTGGCTCGCCTTCCTCGGCGACGCGCTCTACCATGTCATGATGGGCCTCAACGGCTGGGTCAACGCGGTCCGCAACGGGCTCGGCCTGCCCTATTGGTCGCTCTCCAAGGCGGCCAAGCACAAGGTCAAGAACGCGGTCGAGTTCATCTCGAAATACGAGGAAGTGGTCGCCCGCGCCGCCTCCGAACGCGGGGTCGACGGGGTGGTCTGCGGCCATATCCACACCGCCGAGATGCGCGATTTCGACGGCATTTCCTATTACAACGACGGCGACTGGGTCGAAGGCTGCAACGCTCTGGTCGAGCATTTCGACGGGACGATGGAAATCCTCCACTGGCCCGACGAGATCGCCAAGCGTGAACCGCTTGCGGAACCGGCGGTCGAGCCGGAACCCACCGAGACGCAGGAAGCGGCGTGAAGCGCAGCGATCTCGCCGGCGGCGAACCGCCGCGGCTAGCGACCGGGCCCCGGCCCGAGGCCGGACGATCCGGTCCCGAGCGCATCGCGATCGTCACCGATGCCTGGCTGCCGCAAATGAACGGCGTCGTCCGCACCCTGACCACGACCTGCGATCATCTGCGCGCGCTGGGGCACGAGGTCATGGTCGTCTCGCCCGACCAGTTCGCCTCGATGCCCTGCCCGACCTATCCGGAGATCCGGCTGGCGCTGACGCGCCCCGGCGCGGTGGCGGCACGCCTGCGCGATTTTGCGCCTCAGGCGATCCATATCGCCACCGAGGGACCGCTGGGGCTGGCGGCCCGCCGCTATTGCACGAAGGCGGGGGCGCGATTCACCACCGCCTATCACACGCAGTTCCCCGATTACGTCGCCAAGCGCACGCATCTGCCCGCCAGCTGGTTCTGGCGCTACATTCGCTGGTTTCACGGTCCCGCGAGGCGCATTCTGGTCGCCACCGAAAGCATTCGCGAGGAATTGCGCGCGCAGGGGCTGACCCAGCTCCACCACTGGAGCCGCGGCGTCGATCTTGCCTGTTTCACGCCGCAAGCGCCGCCCGCACCCGAATTCGCCGATCTCCCGCGCCCGATCCAGCTCTATGTCGGGCGGGTCGCGGTCGAGAAGAACATCGAGGCGTTTCTCGCCAGCACCCATCCCGGCAGCAAGGTCGTGGTCGGCGACGGCCCCTCGCTCGAGCGGTTGAAGGCGCGCTATCCGCAGGCGCTGTTCCTTGGACGTCGCAGCGGCGCGGCGCTCGCAGGCTGCTATGCGGGGGCCGATGTCTTCGTCTTCCCCAGCCGCACCGACACCTTCGGACTGGTGATGATCGAGGCGCTCGCCTGCGGCACTCCGGTGGCGGCCTACCCCGTCGCCGGGCCGCGCGATATCCTGACCGAGGGGGTCGGAGCCCAGGCGCAGGATCTCGATCGGGCGATCGCGGCCGCACTCACGCGCAACCGCAGGCCTTGCGCCCAATTCGGGGCCGGTTTCAGCTGGGCCGCGGCCACCCGTCAGTTTGTCGCCGGGCTCGCGGCGACCGAGGTCCGGCCCGTCGCGGCCTGAAAGCTTGCCCAACGCCCGCTTGTGGCGTAGAAAGGGGTTCCAGCGGCCGCTCCGAAAGGGGCGGCCCTTCTATTTTCAGTCCAGCGAAAGTTTGCCCAATGGCCGACCAACCCAAACCGCTCATGCCGCATGCGACCGCCACCTGGCTGGTCGACAACACCGGCCTGGCCTTCGAACAGATCGCCCAGTTCTGCGGCCTGCACATCCTCGAGGTCCAGGCCATGGCGGACGATCTGGCGAGCTCCAAATACACCGGCCGCGATCCGGTCCACGCCGGCGAGCTGACGCAGGAAGAGATCGAGCGCGGGCAGGCGGATGCCGGCTACGCGCTCAAGATGCAGCGCGCTCCGGTCGAGGTGACCCGCACCAAGGGCCCGCGCTACACCCCCGTGTCGAAGCGCCAGGACAAGCCCGACGGCATCGCCTGGATCCTGCGCAACCACCCGGAAATCTCCGACGCGCAGATCTCCAAGCTGATCGGCACCACGCGCAACACCATCGGCGCGATCCGCGAGCGATCGCACTGGAACATCCAGAACATCCAGCCCAAGGATCCGGTGACGCTGGGCCTGTGCTCGCAGCGCGAGCTCGACGCGGTGGTCGCCAAGGCGGCCAAGTCGATCGTCACGGAAGAGGACACCTCCGAGCCCGCGATCGCCGTTCCCGGCAGCAGCGATCGCGAGAAGCTGATCGAGGAACTGCGCGCCGAGCGTGACACCAATCAGAAGGCCGCGGCCGAAGCCGCTCAGGAAGCCGAAGCCGCCGCCTGGCTCGAGAACAAGCGCGCCGGGGAAGCTGCGGGCGAGAACCAGAGCTGACGCCAGCCGGTTCGATCCAAAAGCCGGCCGCACCAGCGGCGAACCAAGGCAGGCGGACCCGCGATCCGCCTGCCTTTTTGCTTGCCTTTGAGGCCCAGCGCGTCATGTTATTGACATGACTGTCAATAAGCTTTTTCCCCCCGTTCCGGCCAGCTATGGCCACGCCCGCCCCTGGGAAACCGAGGTGGTGCCCGAGCTGCTTCACGCCATTCTCGAGCGCCAGGCCCAGGCGCGCCCCGACGCGCGTCTGGTCGAGTTCCTCGGGCGCGATTACAGCTACCGCCAGATCCATTCCGAAGCGCGGCGTTTCGCCCATGGGCTGATCGCGCGCGGCATCGCTCGCGGCGACCGCGTCGGTCTCTTTCTCCCCAATGTGCCCGCCTATGTCTCGGCCTATTACGGGGCGATGATGGCGGGCGCGGTGGTGGTCAATTTCTCGCCGCTCTACACGGTCGAGGAACTCGCCCAGCAGGTCGAGGATTCGGGCACGAGGCTGCTGGTCACGCTCGATGCGCCCGCGCTGCTGCCGACCGCGGTGAAGGTGCTCGACGGCTCCTCGCTCGAAATGCTGGCGGTGGCCAGGCTCTCCGACATGCTGCCGTTGCTGAAGAGCCTCGCGCTGCGCACGCTGCGCCGCAGCCAGATTGCCGCCATCCCCGATCGCGCCGATGTCGCGCCTTTTGCCGACTGGCTGTCCGACACGCCGAGCCCGCTCCCCGAGCTCGAAACCGGCGATCTGGCGCTGCTGCAATACACCGGCGGCACCACCGGCACCCCCAAGGGGGCCATGCTGTCGCATGCCAATCTGTCGAGCAATGCCAAGCAGGTCGATATGATCGACCCCTTCGATCGCGAGCAGGCCGATATCGTCATGGGCGGTCTGCCGCTGTTCCACGTCTTCGCCAACACCTGCGTGCTCAACCGCACGGTGGTGAAGGGCGGGGCGATGGTGCTGGTCCCGCGCTTCGATCCCGGACAGGTACTCGCTACGATCTCGCGCACCAGGCCGGTCGCCTTTCCCGGTGTCCCGACGATGTTCCAGGCGCTGCTCGATCACAAGGATTTCCGCAAGACCGACTGGTCTTCGCTGCGGATCTGTATCTCGGGCGGCGCGCCGATGCCGGGGCCCTTGCGGGAAAAATTCGAAAGCGCGACCGGGGTCAGGCTGGTCGAGGGCTACGGCCTGACCGAGAGTTCGGGTGTGGTCTCGACCAACCCCTACGAGGGGCTGCGCAAGCACGGCACGATCGGCCAGCCGGTGCCCGGCACGCAGGTCATGCTGCTCGACAAGGAAGATCCCACCCGGCTTGCGCCCGATGGCGAACCCGGCGAGCTGGTCATCCGCGGGCCGCAGATCATGCAGGGCTATTGGAACCGCCCCGATACGCAGGCCACCGCCTTCGCCCAGCACGACGGCGCCGGCTGGCTGCGCACCGGCGATGTCGCCACCATCGATGAGGAGGGATTCCTGGCGATCGTCGACCGGATCAAGGACATGATCGCGGTCGGCGGTTTCAAGGTTTTCCCGAGTCAGGTCGAGACGGTGCTGGTCGAGCATCCCATGGTCAAGGAGGCGCTGGTGATCGGCCATCCCGACCCCTATCTGGGCGAGCACCCGATGGCCTATGTGACGCTCAACGAAGCCGAGGATGGCGTCGCCGTGCCCTCCGACAGCGAGCTGAAGGACTGGCTCAACGCGCGGGTCGGCAAGCACGAGCGCGTGGAGAATGTGATCATCCGCGCGGACCTGCCCAAGACGATGATCGGCAAGCTCGACCGCAAGGCGCTGCGCGCCGAGGTCCTGCCCGCCTAGAGGCTCACGGCAGAATTACTGCGCGATGGCGAGCTTGGGTTCGTCGCTGTTGGCGGCGTCCTGGTGCTCGGCGCTTGCCGGCACGGCTTTCGCGGTCGCGCGCGGGGCGAAGCGGCCTTCCACCTCGGCACCCTGCTCGATCGTCAGCGCGTCGTAATGCACGTCGCCGTCGATCCGCGCGGATTTGAGGATCACCAGTTCGCGCGCTGAAATCGAGCCGATCACGGTGCCCGCCAGCCGGGCGGTCTCGGCGGTCACCGCGCCGGTGATCGTGCTGCCTTCGCCCTGGACCAGCGCGGCGCAGGCGATGTCGCCCTCCACCGAGCCATCGATATGGAGATCGGCCGAGGCCTCGATATTGCCCCGGATCGAAATATCGGTGCCGATGACGGAGAAGGTGGAGGAGGAATTGCGCGTGGCCATGGGTCTCTCGCTTCTAGCGGCTGGCACGTTCGGACGCGCGTCGGATTTCTTTGAGAACATTGGGAGCCGTCTCCAGGAAGGGGCGGGGATTGACGGCCCGGCCATCGATGCGGACCTCGAAATGAAGGTGCGACCCGGTCGAGCGGCCGGTGCTGCCCATCGCGGCGATCGCGGTCCCGGCCTCGACCTGCTGGCCGGCGCGGACCTTGAAGGCGGAAAGATGCGCATAGCGTGTCATCAAGCCGCCGCCGTGATCGATCTCGACGGTGTTGCCGTAGCCTGACTTGCGCCCGACGAAGCTCACCCGGCCCTTGGAAGCGGCGGCGATCGGCGTCCCCTGCGGACCGGCGAAGTCGAGCCCGCTGTGCATCGCACCGCGGCCGTTGAAGGGATCGCGGCGGAAACCGAAGCCCGAGGAGAGCCTGGTGTTGGCCGGCTTGACCTGCGGCAGCGCATCGAGCGAGGTTTCGAGCGCGCTCATCCGCGCGAGACTGAGCCCGAGCCGTTCGAAGCGCGGGTCGAGATCGTCGCCGCTGCCGGTGGTGAGCTTCTCGAGCGGACCACCCATCGCCTCGCGCTCGGCGCGGCGCAGCACGATATCGGGATCGAGCCCGAGCGTGCGCAGCGCGGCGGCGGCCCGGGTCGAGCGCTCGTCGGCAAAGCGGGTCATGCCTTCGACGAAGGCGAGCTGGCGCGCTTCGATGTCCGCCAGTTCGGCGGCTTCGGGAACGACCATCGAGACCTTTTCAACCGTCGCCGCGGCCTCGGTATCGCTTTGGGCTGCCGCGGGCACGATCACATCGGCGGGCAGCGAGGCGACCATGTCCTCGATGAATTTCTGGCGCCGCTGGAGATCGTCGGTAACCTCGTCGATATCGTCGCGGTAGGTCGCCAGCCGCTCTTCGGAATCGGCGACCCTGTGCTCGCGCTCGGCAAGCATGACGCGATCGGTGGAAGCATGGTATTGCGACCAGCTCATCGCACCCATCGTCCCGACGAATGCGAACAGGGCCGCGGCACCAAGACCGGCGGTCGCCATCTGGACTCGCGATGAGACGGTCACGAAACGGACCTGGCCTTCGGAGCGCATGAAGAATTCCCGGTCGGGGAACCAGCTGCGCACGCGGCGAACCCAGCCGCCAGCGGTTGTATTATCGGACAAATTCGACCCCGTCGTTGTGACTTCTGACCCTCGCCCGGTCCCCTAACAGCGATTGTTAGCCCGTGCGAATCTGAGCCCGCAGAAATGGTCAAAGCGAAAGAGTGGCGGGATGAACGGTTGACCGGCAGCGAATTTTTGCGCGATTTGCGGGAACGAAACGTCTCCTCGCGTTTTCCCGGA
>JAHJWA010000179.1 GCA_018828205.1 Alphaproteobacteria bacterium | reverse complement strand
GCGGATGATGCGGCAGGCGATTTCGCCGCGATTGGCGATGAGGAGCTTGGTGATCATGCCAGCGCGCTAGCCGCCCCGCTGGCCCGCATCAAGCTACCAGCCCGCGACCGGGCGAAAGTCGTGCCGCGTCCAGGTGATCGGCACGCCTGGCCCAGCGGGGCGGTTGACCAGCGCCTGGCCGAAGGCGCGGGCGA
The DNA here is from genome assembly GCA_018828205.1 of Alphaproteobacteria bacterium. Classification (GTDB taxonomy): domain Bacteria; phylum Pseudomonadota; class Alphaproteobacteria; order Sphingomonadales; family Sphingomonadaceae; genus Qipengyuania. Next base: position 3,843 of record JAHJWA010000179.1, on the reverse strand, counting down.
CGTGCCAGAGCTTCTGATAGCCCGGCACCACCACCCGGCGGTCCCAGGCTGTCTGCCCGCGGTCCAGCACCTTGCGCCCGATCGCGCCATAGATGTTCGCCGCCGCGAGCACCGCCCAGCGCTGGCGGAAACCCAGCTTCGCCGCGCCCAGCCGCGCCGCGGCCTCGTGGATCTCCATCGTCCCGATCAGCCGCGGCATCAGGCTGGCGAGCATGAAACGGTTGTGCGGCTTGGCGTGTTCGCCGGGGGCGAAATCCTTCTCCGCCAGCCATTCAGCGGGCAGGTAGCAGCGCCCCGCGGCATCGTCCTCGACGATATCGCGCGCGATATTGGCGATCTGGAACGCCAGCCCGAGATCGCAGGCGCGGTCGAGCGTCTCGCCGTCGTCCTCGGGCACGCCCATCAGCCGCGCCATCATGATCCCGACCGCACCCGCGACGTGATAGCAATAGCGCAGCATGTCGCGCTCGTTCTTGGGGGTGAAGCCGCCCGCGTCGAGCGCGAAGCCCGAGATGACGTCATTGGCCATCTCGGGCGAGAGATTGCACTCGTCCGCGACCAGTCCGAAACCATCGAAGGCCGGGTCGGCGGTGGGCTGTTCCTCGAAGGCGCGGCGGGTCAGCACGCGGATCGCCTGAACGCGGTCCTCGGCGCTCTTGGCGTCGCCCTGGTCGCCCAGCGGGCCGCCCATGTCCTGATTGTCCGCAATGTCGTCGCAGCGGCGGCACCAGGCGTAGAGCAGCCAGGCGCGCTCGCGGGTGCGCCGGTCGAACAGCTTGGAGGCGGCGGCGAAGCTGTGCGAGCCTTCCTCGATCGCCGCCTTGGCATCGCGCACCAGATCGGCACGGTCGCGCCCGCCGCCCGCCACCGCGGGCGTGGAGCGCATGTAGCTCGAAGGGGCGAGGGGGCGTTCTCTGCTCAAGTCTCTGCTCCGCTCAAAGGTCGGCAGCGGTCATCTGGAAGATCGGGGTGTGCGGCACATAGCTGTCCATCCTGTCGAGCAAAGCGTCCAACGTCCCTTCAGCGATCATGATCCCCTGGTGCGCGGGGCGGATGAAGCCGACCTCGGCCATGTGGCGGTTGAAGGCGAGCAGGTGATCGAAGAAGCCGAAGGCGTTGAGCAGTCCGACCGGATTGTCGTGATAGCCCAGCTGCGCCCAGCTGATCGCTTCCCACAATTCGTCCATCGTGCCGACGCCACCGGGGATGGTGACGAAGCCGTCCGACAGATCGGTGAAGCGCTGCTTGCGCTCGTGCATCCCCGAAACGGTGTGCAACTCGGTGCAATCGTGATTGGCGACCTCGGAGCTGGCGAGCGCTTCGGGGATGATCCCGATGACCTCGCCCCCGGCATCGAGCGCGCCACTGGCGACCGCGCCCATCAGCCCGAGCCTGCCGCCGCCATAGACGACGCCGATCCCGCGCCGCGCCAGCCCCTCGCCAACATCGCGCGCAAGCGCGATGTAGCGCGGGTCGCTGGGCGTTGCCGACCCGCAATAGACAGCCAGTCTTTTCACGCCGGTACAGCTCCGACCAGATCCTCGATCATCAGCCCGGCGGTCGCCTTGGCGCTGCCGACCACCCCGGGGATGCCCGCGCCCGGGTGGGTCCCGGCGCCGACGAGGTAGAAATTGCCGATCACGTCGTCGCGGTTGTGGCCGCGGAACCAGGCGCTTTGGGTGAGCAGCGGCTCGAGGCTGAAGGCGCTGCCCAGATGAGCGTTGAGATCATGCGAGAAATCGCGCGGGGAATAGTGGAATTTGGTCACAATCCGCTCGTGGATATCGGGGATATCCAGCCGCCGCCCGACCTCGTCGAGCACGCGCTTCTCGAGCAGCGGGCCGGTCTCTTCCCAGTCGACCGCCAGCTTGCCGGCATGCGCGACCGGGACCAGCGCGTAGAAGGTGCTCTTGCCCTCGGGCGCGACGCTGGGGTCGGTGACGCTGGGGTGGTGCAGATAGACCGAGAAATCGGCGGGCAGCACGCCGTGCTTGTAGATGTCGTCGACCAGCCCTTTGTAGCGCGGGCCGAACAGGATCATGTGATGCGGGATGTTGGGGAAGGTCCCCTCGAGCCCGAAATGGACCACGAACAGGCTGGGCGAGAAGCTCTTGCGCGCCAGCGTTTTGGCGTAGCTCGCGCCGCGCCGCGAGCCGCTCAGCAGATCCTTGTAGCTGTGCATGATGTCGGCGTTGCTGGCCACCGCGTCGAAGCGCTGGCGAAAGCCCGAACGCGTCTCGATCTCGGTCGCGACCGTCCCCAGCGTGTGGACCTGGATCACCGGGTCGCCCAGCCGGATCGTGCCCCCCAGCCGCTCGAAATGGCGCACCATCCCCGCGATCAGCTGGTTGGTCCCGCCGCGCGCCCACCACACGCCGCCGTCTTTCTCGAGCTTGTGGATCAGCGCGTAGATGGCGCTGGTCTTCATCGGGCTGCCGCCGACCAGCAGCGTGTGGAAGCTGAAGGCCTCGCGCAGCTTCTCGTCCTCGATGAAATGGCTGACCATCGAATAGACGCTGCGCCAGGCCTGCTTGCGCGCCAGCGCGGGCGCCGCCTTGAGCATCGACTTGAAGTCGAGGAAGGGCACATGCCCCAGCTTGACGTAGCCTTCTTCATAGACCTCGGCGGAATATTTGAGGAAACGCTGATAGCCCGCGACATCGGCGGGGTTGATCCGCGCGATCTCGTCGAACAGCTGGTCCTCGTCGTTGGAATAGTCGAACTGCGTCCCGTCGGGCCAGGTCAGCCGGTAGAAGGGCATGACCTTCATCAGATCGACGTCCTGCGCCATGTCGTGCCCCGACAGCGCCCACAATTCGCGCAGGCAGTCGGGATCGGTGATCACAGTCGGGCCGGCGTCGAAGGTGAAGCCCTCGCGCTCGAAGACATAGGCGCGGCCGCCGGGCTTGTCGCGCGATTCGATCACCGTGGTGGCGACCCCCGCGGACTGGAGGCGGATGGCCAGCGCCAGCCCCCCGAAGCCCGCGCCGATCACGCAGGCGGTCCTGCCGGTCGGTGCGCTCTGCACCGGATCGGGGGCGATATCGTGGGGTGTCGCGTTCATTGCTGACGTCCTTGGACGAGCGGCCTGCCTTTGCCAAGCAGCGCGGCGATGGCCCGGGGGATGGAGACGGGCGGCTTGCCCGTCAGGATGCGCAAACCGTCGAGCCGGGTCGAGCGCGCGGCGTAGAAGCGTTCGATCAATGGTTCGGGGAGGCGATAGAAGCGCTCGAAGACCTTGTAGCGCAGCTCGGGTTCGGCGGCCTCGAACAGCATCTTGCCCAGCAGACGGTAGAAGCGGGTGGCACGCCAGTGCTCCTGCGCCCGGCGATCGACGAAGCGCGCCAGGTCCTCGCCCGTGCGATCCGAATTGCGGGCGATGGCGAGCGCGCTGGCGACCGCGATCGGCAGCGTATAGCTGGTCAGCGGGTGAGTGAAGCCGCCGCGCGCGCCGGCCAGCGCCACCCCGGGCACCGCCAGGCTGCGGCGATAGGCGACGAAATCGCCCCCGGTCACGACGGGGAGGACGCCGGTTTCCTCGGATACGGTCTCGCCGCTCCAGCCGTGCGCTGTGCAATAGGCGGCGATCCGCTCAGAAAGCAGCGCCCGGTCGAGCCGGGGTTCGTCGGCATAATAGGTGTCCTCGACGAAGATATCCTGCGGCCCCAGGGGCAGGACATAGACGAAGCGGTAGGCGCCCGGCTGTTCGACACTCGCATCCATGATCACCGGCTTTATGACGCCGTGCGGACTGTCGCAGCGCAGGTGGCGGCCCATGAACAGCTGCCAGCCGCCGGTTAGATGCGGCGAGGGTACGGCGTTGCGGCAGTCGATCACGCTTGC
>JAHJWA010000178.1 GCA_018828205.1 Alphaproteobacteria bacterium | reverse complement strand
GATGCAGCTCGGCAGGCGGAAGCCGAATTCGGCCAGCGTGATCTTGCGCCGGTGATCGCCCTTCGACATCGCGCCGATCTGCGGCACCGTCTGGTGGCTTTCGTCGACGAACAGCAGCGCGTTCTCGGGGAGATATTCGAACAGCGTGGGCGGCGGCTCGCCGGGAAGCCGGCCGGTGAGAAAGCGGCTGTAGTTCTCGATCCCGTTGCAGCTGCCGGTGGCGGCGATCATCTCGAGATCGAAATTGGTCCGCTGCTCGAGCCGCTGCGCCTCCAGCAGGTGACCCTCGGCGTGCAGTTCCTTCAGGCGCTCGGTCAGCTCGAAGCGGATCGCCTCGGCGGCCTGCTTCATCGTCGGGCCGGGCGTGACATAGTGCGAATTGGCGTAGACGCGCACCTTCTCGAGGCTGGCGCCCTTCTTGCCGGTGAGCGGGTCGAACTCGGCGATATCCTCGATCTCGTCGCCGAAGAAGCCGATCCGCCAGGCGATGTCCTCGTAATGCGAGGGGTAGATTTCGAGGCTGTCGCCGCGGACGCGGAAATTGCCGCGCGCGAAGGCGACGTCATTGCGCTTGTACTGCAGCGCGACCAGCTTGCGGATCAGCTCGCGCTGATCGACGCTCTCGCCCTTCTTGAGGTCGAAGATCATCGCCGAATAGGTCTCGACCGAGCCGATGCCGTAGAGGCAGGAGACCGAGGCGACGATGATCACGTCGTCGCGCTCGAGCAGCGCGCGGGTGGCCGAGTGGCGCATCCGGTCGATCGCCTCGTTTACCGAGCTTTCCTTCTCGATATAGGTGTCCGAGCGCGGGACATAGGCTTCGGGCTGGTAATAGTCGTAATAGCTGACGAAATACTCGACCGCATTGTTGGGAAAGAAGCTCTTGAACTCGCCATAAAGCTGCGCGGCGAGGATCTTGTTGGGCGCCAGGATCAGCGCCGGGCGCTGCACCCGTTCGATCACCTGCGCCATGGTGTAGGTCTTGCCGCTGCCGGTGACGCCCAGCAGCACCTGCGTCTGCTCGCCCTCGTTCACCGCCGCGACCAGATCCTCGATCGCGGTCGGCTGGTCGCCCGCGGGGCTGTATTGCGAGACGAGCTCGAATTTGCGCCCCGGCATCGATTTCTCGGGCCGCGCGGGCTTGTGGGGTACGAAGTCCCCGGTGGTATCGGGTTCGTCGAGTCCCCGGCGGATTACGAGTTCGGCCATATGCGCCGATATGGGGCAGGGGGAGCCGCCGATCAACGGGCGCTTGGCAAGTGCGGCATTGCTGTGCAGATTGCATCGCGAGCCCGCCGGCTCGTCAGGGAGACTTCACCATGCGCCTGCTCGTCCTCGCCGCCCCGCTCGTCCTCTTCGCTCTTGCCGGCTGCGGCGAGCCCGAAGCCGAAGGCACGGGCGACAGCGCGGTCAGCCAGGCCGAGGTGGCGGAGCGCGCGCGCGATACGATCCAGCCGCAACCCGGCCAGTATCGCGCGGTGATGGAAGTGCTCGAGGTCGATATGCCCGGCGCTCCCGAGGGCTCGGGCGACGCATTGCGCCGGATGATGGACGGCCAGGCGCGCGAATATTGCCTGACGCAGGAGGATGTCGACAAGGGGTACGAGGAAATGGCGCGCCAGTCGCAAGGCGGTGACTGCACCTTCGAACGCTTCGATGTCGATGGCGGCACGATCGACGCGCTGATGGTCTGCGCCGGGGAGCAATCCAACGCGATGCGGATGGCGATGACCGGAAGCGCGACCCCGACCTCCTCGGTGATGACCATGACCATGACCGGCGACATGACCGGCATGGGCGAATCGACGCTGCGGATGAAAGCCACGCACGAGCGGGTGGGCGACTGCCCGGCACCCGCCGGCTAGCGTCGCGGCACCAATATGGAACCGGGCGCTCCCGCCCGGCGTTGAGGGGGATGAGATTAACCGAGACGATGATGACCCCGACCCTCGATAGCAGCATGGAAAGCGGCTGGAGCCGCGCCGAACTCGCCCGCCGCTGGGCGCTGGCGAGCGAGCCGTCCCCCGAGGACGTGCGCTCGCCGCGCGCGCTGCTGCTGCTGCGCGAGCTGGGCTGGGTGTTCGAGCCCTTCCGCCGGCTGTTCCGCAAGCTCGAGATCGCGGCAAGCGAGCGTCCGCGGACCGTGATGCTGCTGCCCGGCTTCGGCGCGCACCCGATTCGGATGCGCTATATGGCGCATATGCTGGAACAGGCGGGCCACACCGCCAAACGCTGGGGTGTGGGCTACAATTTCGGCGCCACCGCCAGACGGTTCGCGCAGGTCGAGGAGCGTTTGCTCGATCTGTTCGAGCGCGCGGGCGAGCCGATCGTGCTGGTCGGCTGGAGCCTGGGCGGGGTGATGGCGCGCGAACTCGCCAAGCTGCATCCCGACAAGGTCGCCAAGATCATCACGCTGGGCTCGCCCTTTTCGGGCAGTCCGCGCGCCAACAATGGCTGGCGGGCCTATCAGGCCATCGCCGGGCATCGCGTGGACGAGCCCGAATTCGATGCCGAGCCCGCGCGCAAGCCGCCGGTAGAGACCGTGGCGCTGTGGAGCCCGCGCGACGGCGTGGTCCACCCGCGCTGCGCCCGCGGCAAGGTCGGCGAGCGCGACCGCGCGATCGGAATGCACTGCACGCATATGGGATTCGTATCGTCGCCGGAGGTCATCAAGACGGTGCTCGGGGAACTGGAGCGGGTTTGAACCTTTAGTTAATCGACAGGGGCGTCGGCTCCTGTGCCCGCCGTCATTCAGGCGCCGGGCAGGGGGAATTTCGGGGGACCATGGCCGCAGGCGAATTTTTCGACGAGATGCACAAGCCCGATGGCAGCGTGCGCGATGCCTATACGGGTTATCAGGCCTGGTACGGCGAACAGGAGAAATCCTTCCTTCGCCGCAAGCACCGCGACGCCGAGCAGGCCTTCCGGCGCACCGGCATCACCTTCAATGTCTATGGCGAGGACGAGGCCGAGGAGCGGCTGATCCCTTTCGACATGGTGCCCCGCATCATCACCGCGCATGAGTGGCGCAAGCTGACCAAGGGCATCGAACAGCGCGTGTCCGCGCTCAACGCCTTCATGCACGATCTCTACCACCGGCAGGAAATCATCCGCGCCGGGCGTGTGCCCGAGCATCTGTTCCGCAACAACGCCGCCTGGCTTCCGGATATGGTCGGCTTCACCCCGCCGGGCGGGATCTACACCCATATCGTCGGGATCGATCTGGTCCGCACCGGGCCGGACGAATTCTACGTGCTCGAAGACAACGCCCGCACCCCCAGCGGGGTCTCCTACATGCTGGAGAACCGCGAGACGATGATGGCGATGTTCCCCGAACTCTTCATGCGGATGCCGGTCGAGAGCGTTTCCAACTATCCCCGCCGGCTCGCCAAGAGCCTGGCCGCCTGCGCGCCCGCCTGCGCCAAGGGCAAGCCGGTGGTCGCGGTGCTGACGCCGGGCATCTTCAACTCGGCCTATTTCGAACACGCTTTCCTCGCCGAACAGATGGGCGCCGAACTGGTCGAGGGCCGCGACCTGCGCGTGGTCGATGGCCGTGTCGCGATGCGCACCACCCGGGGCTACAAGCCGATCGACGTGATCTATCGCCGCGTGGACGACGAATTCCTCGATCCGCTGAGCTTCAACCCCGACAGCGTGCTGGGCGTGCCCGGGATCATGGACGTCTATCGCGCGGGCCGGGTCACCATCGCCAATGCCCCGGGCACCGGGGTCGCCGACGACAAGGCGATCTATTCCTTCATGCCCGAGATCGTCGAATTCTACACCGGCGAGAAACCGCTGCTGCCCAATGTCCAGACCTGGCGCTGCTCGGACCCCGACAGCCTGGCCTATGTGCTCGACAATCTGGCCGAGCTGGTGGTCAAGGAAGTCCACGGCTCGGGCGGTTACGGCATGCTGATCGGCCCCGCCGCCAGTCGCAAGGAGCTGAGCGACTTCGCGGCCAAGCTGCGCGCCAATCCGGAAGGCTACATCGCGCAGCCCACGCTGGCGCTGTCGACCTGTCCAATTTTCACCAGCCGCGGCCTCGCGCCGCGCCACCTGGATCTGCGGCCCTTCGTGCTGGTCTCGCCCGACAAGGTCGACATCACGCCGGGCGGGTTGACCCGCGTGGCGATGAAGCCGGGCTCGCTGGTGGTCAATTCGAGCCAGGGCGGGGGCACCAAGGACACTTGGGTGCTGAAAGACTGATGCTGGGTAGAACCGCCAATTCGCTGTTCTGGATGTTCCGCTATCTCGAGCGGGCCGAGAACACCGCGCGCCTGCTCGATGCCGGCCTGCGCATGGCTTTGACCCGCGATTCGGTGAGCGCCGAGGAGGAATGGCGCTCGGTCATCGAGACCGCGGGCCACCGCCGCGGCTACGAGGCCAAGAACGCCACCTACACCGGCATGCAGGCCTGGAACTACATCCTGCGCGACAAGGACAGTTCCGCCAGCGTTCTCAACACCTTCAAGCAGATCCGCTCCAACGCCCGCGAGGCGCGCAGCGCGATCACCAGCGAGGTCTGGGAGGCGGTCAACGACAGCTGGTTGCAGATCAAGGACATGCTCGCGCGCCCGGTCGGGGAACAGCGGGTCGGCGAGGTGCTCACCGCGGTGCGCCGCGCGGGCACGCTGGCGCATGGCGCGGTGCTGGGCTCGATGCTGCGCGAGGAAGGGTTCCACTTCGCCCGCGCCGGCACCTTCATCGAACGCGCCGACAACATCGCGCG
>JAHJWA010000177.1 GCA_018828205.1 Alphaproteobacteria bacterium | reverse complement strand
TTCGGGCGGACAGGCGGAATATGTCCGCGTGCCCTATTCCGATGTCGGCCCGATCGTCGTTCCCGACCACCTCGACGACGACAAGGTGCTGTTCCTCTCCGACATCCTGCCCACCGGCTGGATGGCGGCGGAGAACGCCGAGATCCAGCCCGACGACACCGTCGCAGTCTGGGGCTGCGGCCCGGTCGGCCTGTTCGCGATCCAGTCCGCGATCGTGATGGGCGCGAGCAAGGTGATCGCCATCGACCATTATCCCAACCGCCTCGCGCTGGCCAAGCAGCTCGGCGCCGAGGTGATCGATTTCCGCAAGACGAACGTGCGCGAAGCGCTGATGGAAATGTCGGGCGGGATCGGCGTCGACGCGGTGATCGATGCCGTGGGAATGGAAAGCCACGGCTTCGCGATCGACAATATGGTGGATGTCGTGAAGCAGAAGGTCGGCATGGGCGCCGACCGCGCTAGCGCGCTCAAGCAGGCGATCCTTGCGGTGCGCCCCGGCGGGCGGGTCTCGATCCCCGGCGTCTATGGCGGGATGACCGACAAGTTCCCGCTCGGCGCGCTGATGGAGAAGGGGTTGCAGGTCCGCAGCGGCCAGACCCATGTCCAGCGCTACACCAAGGACCTGCTCGACAAGATCGAGGACGGCACGCTCGACACCACCTTCCTGATCTCGCACCGCCTTCCGCTCGAGGATGCGGCGCGCGGTTACGAGTGCTTCCGCACCGAGCAGGACAGCTGGACCAAGGTCGTGCTCAAGCCGGGCATGGAACTGGCTTCGGCCAACTAGTCGCCGGCCCCCCGCTCGAGCAGATCGAGCCGATAGCATTGCTCGCGCCGCGCCTTGGCTACCCGCCAGGGCGCGGCGTCGAGAAACAGTTCGGCCGCTCTGTCGCCATCGACGGGCAAATCGTTGGAGCCGGTCCAGTTGACCAGCAGGCACAGCCCGTTCCCGGTCAGGCTTTGATGGGCGAGCAGCGAGACCTGGCGGATTTCCCCGGCGCTGAGGAAATAGAGCACTTCGGACAGGATCACCGCGTCGAATTGCCCGTCCGGCCAATAGCTTGGCACCTCGGCGGCGACGAATTCGACACATTCGAAGCGATGTAGCCTTCTACTCGACAGTTCGAGCGCTTTTGTCGAAACATCCAGCGCTACTATCGAATTGGCGCGTTCCACCAGACGCTCGGTGAGCGCCCCGCCGGCGCACCCCACTTCCAGCAGCCGTTCGAACCGCCGTTCGCCCAGCGCGGCGAGCACCGCCTCGCGCTTGCCGCGTTCATAATCGCTGGTGTCGATGTCCCAGGGGTCGGGATCGTCGGCGAACAGCTGGTCGAAGCGCGCCTGCCGCTCGCTCGGAGTCCTGGCCCGCTCCTCACCCACAGTGGAAGATCTCGGGATGCGCGGCGAAATGCGCCAGCAGCGCCTCGGGCATGAGGAAGGCCTCGGGGTCCGCAATGAGGTCGGTAAATTGCGAGCGATAGGCGGCGAGCGCGCGGAATTTGCGCTCCGCCAGCGCGGGCGCCTCGAACAACCGCAGCTCGCCCTCGGGCAGCGGTCGTTCGCCGAAGCGGCCCCAGACCGGCGCGCTCCACAGCGCTGCCCGGAAATGCTCCGCGAGATCGCGCGCGATCGCATGCGCGGCGGCGTGATCGCAATGCGGGTCGATGGGCGAAGTGGTCCAGATCGCCCGCGGATCGAGAGTGTTGGCGAAGGCGAGCAGCGCCTCCCAGCCCTCGCCGGAGAGATCGCCGCGGCGACTGGTCCCGTCCGGCAGGGCGAGCCGATGCACCGGGATCGTCCGGCCCGGACTCAGCACCGCCAGCGCCGCGGCCAGCTCGGCGCGGCGCACCGCGACCAGTTCGCCGCGATCGCAGGAAGGATGCGAAGCCTCGCCATCGGTTACGAGGACCAGCCCGATATCCCGACCCGCATCGGCCGCTGCGGCCAGGGCCTGACCGCAGCCCAGCGTCTCGTCGTCGGGATGCGGCATCACCAGCAACAGCCCGCCGGGCGGCGACAGCTCCGCCAGCGCGACCACCGTCCCGCCTTGAGCGGCGCGCAGCACGCTGCCCTCCGCGCTCGCGGGAACGCTCACAAATCCTCCGCCCGCAGCCCGCTCTCCGCCATTGCCCGCGCGGCGCGCTGGCGCTTGGCGTCGGGCTGCGCCTGGCACAGAAACAGGCCGAGATCGCGGCGGATCCGCTCGATCGCTGTGCCTTCTTCATGCGCCGCCATTCCCAGCCCGCGCTCGACCAGCGACAGAACCGCGCGGCAATTGTTCTCGGTCACCTGCCGCGCCAGCAGCGCGAGCGTTGCGGTGTCGGGCGCCGCATCGCGCGCCTCGACCGCCTCGGCGGCGCGCCACAGCCACAGCCGCATGGTCTCGAGGGCGATGGCGCCAGCCGCGATCCGGTCGAGCTGATGGGGATCCGCGATCCGTCCCCGCTCGAGCAGCGCCGCCCGGAACCGCGCGAACAGGGCCTCGGCGCCGCCGCAATGCGCGGCGCAATAGCGCCAGATCCCGCCCTCGAAATGCGGCTCGCGCGTGTAGTCGCCACGCACGCCCAGCAGATCGTCCTCGGCGAGTTCGACTCCGGCGAAATCATAGCGTCCCGATTGCGTCGCGCGCATCCCCGAGACGGTCCAGCCCGAGGCGTCGCCGCGCGCCGGATCGCCGGTGGGTGCCAGCGCGAGCAGCGGCCCCGCCTCGCCATTCACCGCGACCACCGCCTGGCGCACCAGCCCCAGCCCCGAGGCGAAGCGCTTGGCGCCGCCCAGCACCATGCTCCCCCCCTGCGGCGTGAGCGTCAGCGGACTCTCCGGGTCGTCGGCGCCCCAGACCCCGAGCAGCTCGCCCGCGTGGACGCTTTGCGCGACTCGCGTCCGCGCCTGTTCGCCGCCATAGAGCATCGCCAGCTTGACCGCGTTGATATGGCCTTCGAACAGACGCGCGACCGAGAGATTGGCGCGCCCCAGCCCGCGCAGGGCTTCGAAGGCGCCCGCGGCACCCTCGGGCGCGCAGCCCCAGCCCTGGCCGCCGCGCTCGAGCGGCAGGCAGGCGGCGAGCCAGCCCGCCTCGTGCAGCCCCGCGATATCCGGCGATAGATCGCCACCGGTGCGGTCGCTTGCCGCTGCGCGCGCGGCGATGGCCTGGAGAAGCGGGGCGTGGGGCTCGGTCATGCCACGTCCCGGCGCGCAAGCAGCAGGTCGAGCTCGCGGCGGGCCTGCTCGAGCTCGGCCAGCATCGCGCCATGGCGCATCGGCGGCAGCGCGCGGCTCCCTTCCTGGCGCTCATGCGCGAACCGCCGCGGGCGATCGGGCGCGGCCTCCAGCGCGTTCCACACCCCCGCGAGATGACGCAACGCCGAAAGCGGCAAGAGCAGATCGTCGCACGGCGGATCGGCCTCGCGCGCGCGCTGGCGCAGCGTGTCGCCGCAGCCATGCGCCGCGCGCGATGCGAGCCGCGCGGAGGAGAGCGTGTCGTGCGCGGGCATCTGCACCACGCGCAGCCCCATCCGGCGCATCCGCGCGCACAGCGCCCGGTCCTCGCCCGCGGGCGGCGTGGGCAGCCCACCGAGCGCCGCATAGGCTGCGGGCGCGATGCCGAGGCTCGCGCCCGACGCGCGAATGTTGAGCGGCGCGGCGTCGGGCCCGGTCCAGATCGACCACAGCGCCTCGGTCGCAGCGAAATATTCGTTCTCGGCCTCGCCGATCGCGCGGACATGCGCGGGCAGCAGCCGCAGCTCGGCCTGGTCCAAGCCGATGCTGCCGCAGGCCAGCGCCGCGCCGCGGGCGAGTTCGGCGAGATTGTCGGCGATCCAGCCGGACCCGACGCTGGTGTCGGCGTCGGTGGTCAGCAGCGCAGCCGCAGGCGCGCAGGCGTGCGCGATATCGAGCGCGAGCCGCCGCGCATGCGGTGCGTTGCGCGCCGGCGGAGCGAAGGTGAGATCGAGCAGCAGATACGCGGCCCCGCTGCGCGCGGCCCACCGCGCGATCAGGCTGCGCGAGGCATCCTGCGTGTCGTTGACCACGAAGACGAACAGCCCCTGCGCCGCGACCCGGGCCGCAGCGCGCGAGAGCGCCGCGAGCACGCCGGGCAGCCGCTCGGCCTCGTTGTTGACCGGGATGCAGACGGCATAATCGATGCCACGGTCGCCCGCCGCCCAATCGAGCGAAACCAGTTCGCCGCCAAAGGGTGCGCCCGCGACGCGCGCGGGAATGCCTGCCAGCGTGGCCCGGAACGTCTCGTCCCAACGGGGTATCGAAGGTTTGCGATCGGTGAAGGTCGCGGCGGTCGCCATGGCATGCTCCCAGGCCGACGCCGGGGGCAAGGCGCAGCACTTCTCATGGCGCGCCGACCGCGCATAGTCCCCGGAAGACGCCGACACCCGCGGTTCGTTCCCGATCGCGCGGGGGTATCGGATTGATATGCATAAGGTCTTGGATCGAGCTTGGGATCGAAACGCCGCGCCCAATGCACCGACTCGCGGAGGGCGGGACCCACTCGCTGAGGGCGGGTGGATTTCGACAAGGTGGTGAGCCCTGCTGGGTTCGAACCAGCGACCTACTGATTAAAAGTCAGTTGCTCTACCGACTGAGCTAAGGGCCCGCACGCACGCGTTCGCGGCCGGTGTGTCCGGCACGGGCGCGTCACCTAGGCAGCGCGCGGGGCCGGGTCAAGCGCGCATCGAGTTGCCTCAGGCTCGCGCCGGTCGGCGGATCGACCCAGTCGGGCGCCACGCGACGCGCCGGGCCGAGCACGAAGCGGCGCTCGCGGAAGCGGGGGTGGGGGATGGTGAGGTCCGCGGAATGCCAGACGCCGCCGCTCCAGAGGATGATGTCGATATCGAGCGTGCGGGCGCGCCAGCGCTGGCCGGAGCGGCGGCGGGCGAAACCGGCTTCGACCTCGGCGACCCGTGCCAGCATGGCGGCGGGATCGTGGCCCGTCTCGACGAGGATCGCGGCGTTGGCGTAGCGGCGCAGCGCGGGGCCGACCGGGGCGCTGTCCAGAATCGGCGAGCACCGCAGCGGCTCCACCCCGCGCTCCGCCAGCGCCTTCGTCGCCGCCTGCAGCACCGCGCGCGGTGGGCCGACGCCGGGCACGCGCATGTTCGATCCCAGCGCGAGGAGATAGCGATGGCTGACTGCGGCGCGCGCGATCAGATGTCCTCGCAGATCCGGGTGTAGAGCTGCGGCCGCCGGTCGCGGAAGAAGCCCATGCCGGCGCGGTGGGTCGCGGCGCGGTCGAGATCGAGCGTGGCGATCAGCACCCCGCTCTCCTCCGCGCCGTAATCCGCGACCAGATCGCCCCATTCGTCGCTGATGAAGCTGTGGCCGTAGAATTTCTGCGCGCGATCCTCGGGCCCTTCGGCACCGATCCGATTGGCCGAGGCGACCGGCATGCAGTTGGAGACCGCATGACCCACCATGGCGCGGCGCCACATCCGGCTGGTGTCGAGCTCGGCATCATAGGGTTCCGAACCGATCGCGGTGGGGTAGAACAGCACCTCGGCGCCCTTGAGCGCCATCACCCGCGCGCATTCGGGGTACCACTGGTCCCAGCAGATCCCGACCCCGATGGTGGCGGTGCCGCCGGTGCAGGGCACCTCCCAGACCTTGAAACCGTCGTTGCCGGGGCGGAAATAGTATTTTTCCTCGTAACCCGGCCCGTCGGGAATGTGGCTCTTGCGATAGGTCCCCATGATGCCGCCATCGGGGCCGATCATCGCCAGCGTGTTGTAATAGTGATGGCCGTCGCGCTCGAAGAAGCTGGTCGGGATCGCGACGCGATGTTTCGCGGCGAGTTCCTGCATCGCGAGCACCGAGGGGTGCGATGCGGTCGGGCGGGCGCGGGCGAACAGCGCCTCGTCTTCCTCGCGGCAGAAATATTCGCCGGCGAAGAGCTCGGGCGGGAGGATCACCTGCGCGCCCCGGCCCGCCGCCTCCTCGACCATAGCGGAGACCGCAGCGATGTTGCGTGCCTCGTCGGGATCGGCGAGCGGCAATTGGAGGACGGCGAGGGTGAGTGTGCGCATGGCGCCCGAGTTAGGTTTCGCGAAGCGCGAAGTCCACCGCTAGCGCGCCTCAGCGCTTGCGGAACAGCAGCGTCATCCGGTCGCTTTCGCCGACATTTTCCAGATCGGGCTTCTTGCCGCTCCACGAGGGGGGCAATTGCCAGACGCCGCCTTCGTGATCGGCGGTGTCGGCGGGATTGGCGTTGATCTCGCTGGTGTCGACCAGTTCGAAACCATGCGCCTCGACCAGCGCGATCACGTCGTCCTGGCGCAGATAGCCATTGGCGCCCAGCGTGTAGTCGGCGGGAGCGTCGGCCTTGGCGCGGTGCTGGACGATGCCCAGCATGCCGTCATCGGCGAGCAGGGCGCGGATCCGCGTCAGCTCGGTGTAGATCACCCCCGAGCGCAGCAGATTGTGCATCTCGCGGAACACCAGCACGCGATCGGCGGTGCCTTGCATCTCCTCGGGAATGTCCTGCGAGGCGTGGAGCGCGACCGGTGCGCCCGAGAGATTCCATCCCGGCGCAGCCTCGGCGAAAGCGTCCGGCAGGCCTCCGAAATAGTTGGCGAACCGCTCGCTATCGGCCGCGGCGGGGTCGGGGGTCAGCCCGACATAGCGGCCCTGCGGCCCGAGATAGGGAACGAGCACGCGGGTGTACCAGCCGCCCGCGGGCATGTAGTCGACCACCGTCATGCCCGGTTCGACCTGGAAGAAGGCGAGCGTTTCGGCGGGGTGGCGCCAGGCGTCGCGCGCCCTGTCCTCGGCGCGGTTGGGGCTGGCCAGCGCGGTCGCCATCGCGTGCTGCGCGGGACCATGCGCGGCGTGTGCGGCATCGCCGGCGCCGTGCTGGTGCTGGTGCTGGTGCTGGGCGATGGCGGGGGTAGCGAGCGCAGTGAGCGCGCAGGCGGCAAGCAGGATACGCATCGAATCTCTCCCGGGATTTCTCTG
>JAHJWA010000176.1 GCA_018828205.1 Alphaproteobacteria bacterium | reverse complement strand
GTCGCCGATCTGCGCGTGCGCCATTCGGCGCTCAGCGGCATCGAGGTCGACCCCGCCCTCGCGCCGAGCATGATCGACGAATTCCCGGTTCTGTTCGTCGCCGCCGCGCTGGCCGAGGGGCGCACCGTCACCTCGGGGCTCGAGGAACTGCGCGTCAAGGAAAGCGACCGGCTGGCGACCATGGCGGCGGCGCTGTCCGCGGTGGGCGCGAGCGTCGAGGAGCGCGCCGACGGGCTCGTCATCGCCGGATCGGCTGGCGCGCCTCTTGCGGGCGGCGGCCCGGTCGCGACGCGGCTCGACCACCGCATCGCGATGAGCATGGCGGTGGCGGGGCTGGCCAGCGCCGGCGGCGTCGCAATCGACGATGCCGCGCCGATCGCCACCAGCTTTCCCGGCTTTCTCGACCTGCTGGCCGAGGCGACCCGATGATCGCGCCCCTCATCCACCCCGATGTCGCCACCTTCGTCGGCTTTCTCGGCATGGCCTGCATCATCGCCGCCTATGCCTATCTCACCTGGAAATCCGACCCCAACCCCTTCCTGCTCCACGGGACCAATCTGGCGGGCGCGGCGCTGCTGACGGTCTCGCTGGTGGTCCACACCAACTGGCCCAGCCTGGTGCTCGAGGGGTTCTGGGCCGCGATCGCGCTGTGGGGCTTGGCAAAGGCGCTGCGCGACCGCAGGAGCGAACCATGATCATCGCCGTCGACGGACCGACCGCCTCGGGCAAGGGCACCATCGCCAGGGCGCTTTCGGCGCATTTCGGGGTTCCGCATCTCGACACCGGACTGCTCTACCGCGCGGTCGGGCGGCAGGTCCTGCTCGCCGGCGGCGATCCCGATGATGCCGGGGATGCGCTCGCCGCCTGCCGCTTCGAGGACAGCCTGCTCGAGGATCCGGTGCTGCGCGACGAGGAGACCGGCGGGCTCGCCAGCCGGGTCTCGCTCCACCCCCCGGTGCGCGAGGCGCTGTTTGCCCGCCAGCGCGCCTTCGCGACCCAGGAAGGCGGCGCGGTGCTCGACGGGCGCGACATCGGCACGGTGATCGCCCCCGAGGCCGAGGCCAAGCTGTTCATCACCGCCAGCGTCGAGGCGCGCGCGCACCGCCGCTTTCTCGAAATGCGCGACCGCGGGGTCAAGGTCGCGCTGCTCGAGATCCAGGACGATCTGCGCCGCCGCGACGAGCGCGACCGCAACCGCGCGGTCGCCCCGCTGCGTCCCGCAGCGGATGCGATGGTGATCGACACCAGCGCGCTCGACCGCGACGAGGCGGTGGCCGCGGCGATCGCATCCGTAACCTTAGCGCTCGGCGGCGCGGAGCGCTGAGACGGACCGTGTTGGATTGCCCCTGCGCCATTCCAACAAACCGCGGCGAAACCTGCCGCCAGGGCTGTGTCAACTGTGTCAACTCCGCCGCCCGCCCGCCTCGCGCCAGCCTCATTTCGCTTGCCTGCAAGCCCCCGTTCCGCTAAGCGCGCCCCCGTTCGACGGGCAGAAAAAGGCTCGCGGCAGGTCAAGCGACAGGACCGATCTTCCGCGAGGGTGCCATGCGCCCCGCGCTTCGCTTTTCCGCCGCCTTCCTCATCCACCCCGACAACTTGCGCGCCGGCAACCGGCCCCGCGCAAACAACGGCCTCTTGGCCCACCGAGGCAATTCCGTCGCGGTGGAGAAAAGACCCCGGTAGAACCGGCGGCCGGAAATTCGAGTGAACAGGACTACCACACGCATGGCAACTGCGCCCAATCCCACCCGCGACGATTTCGCGAAAATGCTCGACGAGCAACTCGGCTCTGCCGATGACGGCGGCTTCGAAGGCCGCGTCGTCAAGGGCACCGTCACCGCCATCGACAACGGCATGGCGACCATCGATGTCGGCCTCAAGAGCGAAGGCCGCGTCGATCTCAAGGAATTCATGCGCGGCAGCGAAGAGCACGGCCTGACGGTCGGCTCCGAGGTCGAGGTCTATGTCGACCGCGTCGAGAACGCCGACGGCGAAGCGATGCTCAGCCGCGACCGCGCCCGCCGCGAAGCCGCCTGGGACAAGCTGGAAAGCGAGTTCGGCGAAGGCAAGCGCGTCGAGGGCCGCATCTTCGGCCGCGTCAAGGGCGGCTTCACCGTCGACCTCGACGGCGCCGTGGCCTTCCTGCCCGGCAGCCAGGTCGACATTCGCCCCGTGCGCGACATCACCCCGCTGATGGAAATGCCGCAGCCCTTCCAGATCCTCAAGATGGACCGTCGCCGCGGCAATATCGTCGTCTCGCGCCGTGCCGTGCTCGAGGAAACCCGCGCCGAGCAGCGCAGCGAGCTGATCAACGATCTCGCCGAGGGCCAGGTCATCGACGGCGTCGTCAAGAACATCACCGATTACGGCGCCTTCGTCGATCTCGGCGGGATCGACGGCCTGCTCCATGTCACCGACATGAGCTACAAGCGCGTCAACCACCCCAGCGAGATGATCGAAATCGGCCAGACCGTGACCGTCCAGATCGTCCGCATCAACGAAGAAACCCAGCGCATCAGCCTCGGCATGAAGCAGCTGGAAAGCGATCCCTGGGATGGCGTCGGCGCCAAGTACCCGATCGGCATGAAGCTCACGGGCACGGTGACCAACATCACCGAATACGGCGCCTTCGTCGAGATCGAGGCCGGCATCGAAGGCCTGGTCCACGTCTCCGAGATGAGCTGGACCAAGAAGAACGTCCACCCCGGCAAGATCGTCAGCACTTCGCAGGAAGTCGATGTCGTGGTGCTCGAGGTCGACAGCGAAAAGCGTCGCATCTCGCTCGGCCTCAAGCAGGCCCAGGGCAATCCGTGGGACGATTTCGCCGAGAAGTATCCGGTTGGCGCCAAGGTTCAGGGCGAAGTCAAGAATGCCACCGAATTCGGCCTGTTCATCGGCCTGCCCGGCGACGTCGATGGCATGGTCCACATGTCCGACATCGCCTGGGGGATCTCGGGCGAAGACGCGCTGGCGCTGCACCGCAAGGGTGAAGAAGTCGAAGCGATCGTGCTCGATGTCGATGTCGACAAGGAGCGCATCAGCCTGGGCATGAAGCAGCTCGAAAAGGGTGCTCCCAGCGAAGCGGGTGCCACCGGTTCGCTGCGCAAGAACGAGACGGTCACCGTCAGCGTTCTGGAAGTGCGCGACGGCGGGCTCGAAGTGCAGGTCGGCGAAGACGGCGCGACAGGCTTCATCAAGCGGTCGGACCTCGGCCGCGACCGCGACGAGCAGCGTCCCGACCGCTTCCAGGCCGGTCAGAAGATCGATGCGCTGGTCACCGGCTTCGACCGTTCGAAGAAGCCGACCTTCTCGATCAAGGCGCGTCAGATCGCCGACGAGAAGGAAGCCGTGGCGCAGTTCGGTTCGTCCGACTCGGGCGCTTCGCTCGGCGACATCCTCGGCGCTGCGCTGAAGAAGTCCGACGAGTCCTGAGCTCGCGAGCACCCTGAGCCGCTTCGGCTGAGGGATCTCGGAACCTGAAACGGCAAGGCCCGCCCTCCCATCCGGGAAGGCGGGCCTTTCCTTTTGGGCATGGGTGCGTAGACTCACGCCCATGCTCCAGATTCACCAATTCCCCTGCCTGACCGACAATTACGGCTTTCTGCTCCACGATCCGGCCAGCGGCGAGACCGCGGCGATCGACACCCCCGATGGCGCGGAATACCTCCGCCAGGCCGAGGCCAAAGGGTGGCGGATCACACAGATCTGGAACACGCACTGGCACCCCGACCATGCGGGCGGCAATTCGGCCATCGTCGAGGCGACGGGCGCGACGGTGGTGGCCCCGCAGGAGGTCGAGCGCCTTTCACCGATCGACCGGCTGGTGAACCATGGCGACACGGTGACGCTCGGCGGCCACGAGGCGCGGGTGATCGACGTCTCGGGCCACACCAACGGCCACATCGCCTATCATCTGCCCGCCCAAAGCATCGCCTTCGTGGGCGACAGCGTCTTCGCGCTGGGCTGTGGACGGATGTTCGAGGGCGAACCGGAGCAGTTTTGGAACAGCCTCCAGCGGATCAAGGCGCTCCCGGCCGAGACGGTGCTCTATTGCGCGCATGAATACACCCAAGCCAACGCCCGCTTCGCGCTCCATGCCGATCCTGACAACGCGGCGCTGCAGGCCTATGCGCAGGAGATCGCCGACAAGCGCGGCCGCGGCGAACCGACGGTCCCTACCAGGCTCGAGCGCGAATTGGCGACCAACCCCTTCCTGCGCGCAGACGAGCCGGCGCTGCAGG
>JAHJWA010000175.1 GCA_018828205.1 Alphaproteobacteria bacterium | reverse complement strand
TATGCGCGCCGTCGACATCGGCGTCGGTCATGATGACGATCTTGTGGTAGCGCAGCTTGTCGAGCGTGAACTCGTCGCGCAGGCCGGTGCCCATCGCCTGGATCAGCGTGCCGACCTCCTTGGACGAGATGATCCGGTCGAAGCGCGCCCGTTCGACATTGAGAATCTTGCCCTTGAGCGGCAGGATCGCCTGGGTGCGGCGATCGCGGCCCTGCTTGGCCGAACCGCCGGCGGAATCGCCCTCGACCAGGAACAGCTCGCAATTCTCCGGATTGCGGTCCTGGCAATCGGCCAGCTTGCCGGGCAGGCTGGCGACGCTCATCGCGCCCTTGCGGCTCATCTCGCGGGCGCGGCGCGCGGCCTCGCGCGCGGCGGCGGCATCGATCACCTTCTGGATGATCGATTTGGCGTCGGCGGGGTTTTCCTCGAGCCATTCGCTCATCTTCTCGCCCATCAGCGCCTCGAGCGGCTGGCGGACTTCCGAGCTGACCAGCTTGTCCTTGGTCTGCGAGCCGAACTTGGGATCGGGCAGCTTGACCGAGACGATCGCGGTCAGGCCCTCGCGCATGTCCTCGCCCGAAAGCGTGACCTTTTCCTTCTTCATCAGCCCCGAGCTCTGCGCGTAATTGTTGAGCGTGCGGGTCAGCGCGGCGCGGAAGGCGGCGAGATGCGTGCCGCCGTCGCGCTGCGGGATGTTGTTGGTGAAGGCGAGGACGTTCTCGTAATAGGAATCGTTCCATTCGAGCGCGACATCGATCCCGATCCCGTCCTTCTCGGCCGAGACCGAGATCGGATCGACGAACAGCGGCTGCTTGTTGCGGTCGAGATATTTGACGAAGGCCGCGATCCCGCCCTCGTAATAGAGATCGTGCTCGGCGACCTCCTCGTGGCGCTTGTCGCGCAGCAGGATGTGGACCCCCGAATTGAGGAAGGCGAGTTCGCGATAGCGGTGTTCCAGCTTGTCGAAGTCGAACTCGAGCACGTTCTTGAAGGTCTCGGTCGAGGGCAGGAAGGTCACGCGGGTGCCCTTCTTGAGACCGTTCTCGTCGCCCGAGCTGGCGACCGGCGGGGCATCGCCGGTGATCTCGAGCGGCGAGACCGCATTGCCGTGCTCGAAGCGGATCAAGTGTTCCTTGCCGTCGCGCCAGACCTTGAGCTCGAGCCATTCGCTCAGCGCGTTGACCACCGAGACGCCCACCCCGTGGAGCCCGCCCGAGACCTTGTAGGCGTTGTCGTCATTGGTGTTCTCGAACTTGCCGCCCGCGTGCAGCTGGGTCATGATGACCTCGGCCGCCGAGACGCCCTCGCCCTTGTGCATGTCCACCGGGATGCCGCGGCCATTGTCCTCCACCGAGACCGAACCATCGGGGTTGAGCTCGATCAGCACCAGGTCGCAGTGCCCCGCCAGCGCCTCGTCGATCGAATTGTCCGAGACCTCGAACACCATGTGGTGCAGGCCCGAGCCGTCGTCGGTGTCGCCGATATACATCCCCGGGCGCTTGCGCACCGCGTCCAGGCCCTTGAGAACCTTGATCGAATCCGCGCCATAGGCGCCTTCCTGGCGGACCCGCACCGGCGGTCCGTCGACTCCGCTCTGGGGGGCCGTTTCGGCCAGGATTTCGGGGGTATGTTCGGGGCTGGTTTCGGGTGTTTCGTTCATGCTGATTATATAGGCGCAAAGCCGCGGATTTCCAAAGTTTTACCGCCTGTCTTTCCCACAGAT
Organism: Alphaproteobacteria bacterium; assembly: GCA_018828205.1. Taxonomy (GTDB): domain Bacteria; phylum Pseudomonadota; class Alphaproteobacteria; order Sphingomonadales; family Sphingomonadaceae; genus Qipengyuania. Next base: position 2,245 of record JAHJWA010000175.1, on the reverse strand, counting down.
CGCAGGGCTGGATCGACGGGTCGCATCGCGGCCGGGATGGTTTCGCCTGCAACCGCTTGCTTTGCGGCATCGAGGGGGCCATCTCGCAGCCCATGCTTTCGGTGCTCGATATCTTCCGGATCGGAATCGGTCCCTCTTCCTCGCACACGGTGGGGCCGATGCGGATCGGCGGAATGTTCGTCCGCGCACTGACCAAATCGGGCAAGCTCGGGCGCACCGCGCGTGTCGCGATCGAGCTGCAGGGCTCGCTGGCGCTGACCGGGATCGGCCACGGCACCCCCGATGCCGCGGTGCTCGGGCTGATGGGGTTCAGCCCCGAGAGCACCTGCCCCGATGAGGCGGCGGCGGCGCTGGCAAGCATGCGCGAGAGCGGACGGATCGAACTGGCGGGCGGTCACACCATCGGTTTCGACCCGCGCGGCGATATCGATCTCGCGGGCCATATCATCCCGACGCTGCACCCCAATGGCATGCGGCTGGCCGCACTCGACGATGCCGGCGCGGTGCTGCTCGAGCGGACCTATTATTCCACCGGGGGCGGTTTCGTCGCCAGTGAGACGCAATTGAAGAAACGCCCCGCCAACGACCGCGTCGCGGCGGGGTCTGCGGTGGCGCATCCCTTCGGTTCGGCGGAGGAACTGCTCGCGCAATGCGCGCGCACCGGCCTGTCGATCGCCGAGCTGGCGCTGGAAAACGAGGACAGTTTCCGCGCGCGCAGCGAGACGCTCGCCGGGCTCGACCGCGTAGCGCAGGCGATGGACCAGTGTATCGAGCGCGGGCTGAGCCAGCGCGGCGTGCTCCCGGGCGGGCTCAAGGTCACCCGCCGGGCGCCCGATCTGTGGGACAAGCTCTCCGCCAATCCGCTCTCCAACGAGCGCGAGGCGCTGTTCGACTGGCTCAACTGCTTCGCCATGGCGGTGAACGAGGAAAACGCCGCCGGCGGCCGCGTGGTCACCGCGCCGACCAATGGCGCCGCGGGCATCATCCCCTCGGTGATCCGCTTCTATTGCAAGAACGCCGCCGAGCAGCGCTGCGAGGAGAGCCGGCGGACCTTCCTTCTGACCGCCGGCGCGATCGGGCTGCTGTACAAGCAGCGCGCCTCGATCTCGGGCGCCGAGATGGGGTGCCAGGGCGAGGTCGGGGTGGCCTGCTCGATGGCGGCGGGCGGGCTCGCGGCGCTGTGGGGCGCAAGCCCGGATCAGGTCGCCAGCGCGGCGGAAATCGGGATGGAGCACAATCTCGGCCTGACCTGCGATCCGGTCGGCGGCCTCGTGCAGGTGCCCTGCATCGAGCGCAACGCGATCGGCGCGGTCAAGGCGGTCAACGCCGCGCGGCTGGCGCTGCACCGCACCGCGGCGGAAAGCTGCGTCAGCCTCGATCAGGTGATCGAGACCATGCGCCAGACCGGGCTCGACATGTCGACCAAGTACAAGGAAACCAGCCAGGGCGGGCTCGCGGTCAACGTCATCGAATGCTGACCGGGTAATGCTGGCTGGACATGAGGCGCGGGGCGGATAGTCTCGCGCGCCATGACCCAAACCTCCCCGACACCCGCCGATCTCACCGCCGAATTCGGCACTTACGACATGATCCTGCGCCGCTGGGCCGCGGTGCAGCCCGAGACGCTGGCGCTGCGCGACGACCACGGCGAACTGAGCTGGCGCGAAATGGACGAGGCTCTCGACCGGATCGCGGCGCGGCTGGCCGAGACCGGGCTCGGGCGCGGGCAGTCGGTCGCGATCCTGGGCTATTCCTCGATTGCCTATGCGCTGGTCTTCCTCGCCGCGGTGCGCGCGGGCGGGGTCGCGGCGCCGCTGACCACCAGCGCCAGCCCGGCGCAGCTCGCCGGCATGGCCGCGGACAGCGGCGCGCGGCACATCTTCATCGACCGCGCCAAGCTGACAGAGCTGGGCGAGGACTGCTTCCCCGGCATGGAGCGGATCGTCCTGGACGAGGCGCTGGAAAGCTGGATGGCGCCCGCCGGCGCCACACCGCCCGCTTTCGCACCCGAACCCGGCGACCCGTTCAACATCATCTATTCCTCGGGCACCACCGGCACCCCCAAGGGAATCGTCCATTCGCATCTGATGCGCTGGCGGCAATTCGCCACCACCGCCGCGAGCTATCGCGCCAGCGAGCAGCCGGTGCGCGCGCTGGCCTCGACCCCGCTCTATTCCAACACCACCATGGTCGCCTTCCTCGCGCCGCTGCTGGCGGGCGGGACGGTGAGCGTGATGGCCAAGTT
>JAHJWA010000174.1 GCA_018828205.1 Alphaproteobacteria bacterium | reverse complement strand
GTCGGCGGGTTCAAGGAAATCGTCGCCAATGTCGCGGGAAGCGGCGTCTTCGCCAAGCTCAAGTTCGAGAGCGGTGTGCACCGCGTCCAGCGCGTCCCCGAGACCGAGAGTGGCGGGCGGATCCACACTTCGGCGGCGACTGTCGCGGTCCTGCCCGAGGCGGACGAGGTCGATGTCCATCTCGAGGACAAGGACCTCAAGATCGACACCTATCGCGCTTCGGGTGCGGGCGGGCAGCACGTCAACACCACCGATTCGGCAATCCGCATCACCCACCTGCCCACCGGCACCGTCGTCACCTGCCAGGACGGGCGCAGCCAGCACAAGAACAAGGAAAAGGCGCTCCAGGTCTTGCGCGCGCGCCTCTACGAGGCGCAGCGCGACGCGACGCAGGGCGCCGAGGCCGAGGCGCGCAAGGCCATGGTCGGCAGCGGCGACCGCTCCGAACGGATTCGCACCTACAATTTCCCGCAAGGCCGGGTCACCGATCACCGCATCGGGCTGACGCTGCACAAGCTGCCCGAGATCATGGCCGGGCCGGGGCTCGCCGAACTGATCGATGCGCTGATCGGCGAGGACCAGGCCAAGCGGCTGGCGGCGATCAGCGAGTGAGCGCAGAGCGGGTTCGGTCAAGGTGAGCGTTGGGACGGCGATCCGGCGCGCCGCGGAGTTGCTGGCGGCGAGTTCCGACACCGCGCGGCTCGATGCCGAGTTGCTGATGGCGCAGGCGCTTGGCGCGACGCGATCGGACATGCTGCTGCGGCATATGCGCGAGCCCGAGCCGGCGGGTTTCGCAACCCTGGTCGAGCGCCGCGCGCGCCACGAGCCGGTGGCGCATATTCTCGGGCGGCAGGAATTCTACGGGCTCGATCTCAGGGTCACACGCGACACGCTGATCCCGCGCGGCGACAGCGAGACGCTGGTCGAGGCGGCGGCCGAATGGTTTGCGGATCGCGAGCCGCCGGCACGAATCCTCGATCTGGGCACCGGGACCGGCGCGCTGCTGCTCGCCGCGCTGTCGCTCTGGCCCGAGGCGGCAGGGCTCGGGATCGACGCGAGCGAAGCGGCGCTGGCGGTGGCGCAGGAGAATGCGGTGGCGCTGGGGATGGGCGAGAGGGTATCCTTGCGCCTCACCGACTGGCGCCAGCCCGGCTGGGCCGATAGCCTTGGCCGCTTCGGCCTTGCGCTGTGCAACCCGCCCTATGTCGAGGAGGATGCCGAACTCGCCCCCGAGGTCCGCGACCATGAACCGGCCCGCGCGCTGTTCGCGGGCGCCGAAGGCCTCGACGATTACCGTGTCCTGATCCCCGCTCTGCGCGGCCTGCTCGCCGAGAGCGCGCCCGCGATCCTCGAGATCGGCGCGAGCCAGGCCGCGCCGGTTGCGGCGCTCGCCACCACCGCGGGTTTCGCTGCGGCGCTTCACCATGACCTCGCGGGTCGACCCCGCGCGTTGTTGTTGACATAAAAGGCTTGGCAAAGCCGCCCGCACCCCTTACCTCTCTCAACAGACCCCCGGAGTGCGGCATGTCCGTCCCGGTGGTTCAAGCTCCTAAATTGCAGTTCTGGTGCGAGGTTCATGCCCCGCATACCATGCATGAGAAGGGGACCAGCGGCTTGCTCGAGAGCAGGAGCGCAAGGGGGCATGCGGCCACAGGCGGACCCGGGGGTTCGCGCCGCGCCACAATTGAGGACGGATACCCTTGAACAGCAATCACAACAACAACCGCAACAATAGCAACAATCGGCGCCGCGGTCGCAACAACAACAATTCCAACCGCGGCCAGGGTGGCGGCGGCGGTGGCGGCAACCAAGCCAACCGGATCGACAGCCGCGCGCGGGGCAACGCGCCGCAGATGCTCGACAAGTACAAGAAGCTGGCGCAGGACGCACAGCACAATGACGACCGGGTCCAGGCGGAATATTACCTCCAGTTCGCCGATCACTATTTCCGCGTCATCGCCGACAACAAGGCGCGCATGGACGAGGCGCGCGGCAAGCGCTCCGACGAGCGCAGCCAGTCCGACGATAGCGACAATGAAAGCGACGATCAGGACGGCGAGAACGACAACCGCCGCCGCAATACCGCGACCAACAATGCGGGCAACAACGCTGGCGGCAACACCCGCCGGGCGCGCGGTCGTCGGGACGAGCAGGGCCGTGATGATCAGGGCCGCGACGAGCAGGATGGTTCGTCGCGCTCGGGCCGGGATCGCAGCGATCGCGACCGGAACGAACGCAACAATGACAATGATCGTGACGACCGCAGCGAAAATGATCGCAATAATCGCAACGACAACGATCGCGACGACGATGATCGCAACCCCAGCGAGGGCCATGAAGGCGACCGCTACGAAGCGGACGACAACCCCTTCACCCGCGACGACAAGGAAGAGCAGGCCGAGCGCACCAAGAAGCGCGTCGCACGTCGGCGCAAGCCCGAGGCCGCTGCGGCCGAAGGCGCAAGCGCGATCGATGCGGCTGCACTCCCGCCCTCCTTCTCGGCCGAGGACTCCGCTGCACACGAAGAAAAGCCTGCGCCGCGCCGTCGCCGCAAGACGGCGGCCGACGGCAGCAGCACCAAGCTGAGCGTGGCGGGCTAAGCCGCCCGCTCCGGCCGCACGCATACCCGACAGGCCGATGGAACGGATGCTCCGTCTCATGAGCGTGCACCCGCGCTGGATGGCGCTGCTCTGCGGCGCTGTCGCGGCGCTGGGCTATCCGCCGCTCGGGTTCTGGCCGGTGGGAATCGCCGGGGTGGCGGGGCTGCTTTGGCTGCTGATAGGAGCCACGGGCTGGCGCGACGCGGCTATGCGCGGCTGGCTGTTCGGGCTGGCGCATTTCACGCTCACCAACAACTGGATCGCCACCGCTTTCACGCATCAGGCGGAGATGCCCGCGGCAATGGGCTGGGTCGCGGTGCCGCTGGTGTCGGTCTATCTCGCCATCTACCCCGCACTGGCCGCAGGGGCCACGCGGGCGTTGATCCGCAAACCC
>JAHJWA010000173.1 GCA_018828205.1 Alphaproteobacteria bacterium | reverse complement strand
GACGACGATCTGTTCAACGCGATGAAGAGCGGCAAGGCCGAGATCGTCACCGGCCATATCAAGGCCTTCGAGAAAGGCGGCGTGCGGCTGACCGACGAGCGCCTGATCCCCGCCGATATCGTGGTCACCGCCACCGGGCTCAAGCTCGCGGTCGCGGGCAAGATCGCGGTCTCGGTCGATGGCGAGAGCGTCGATTTCGCGGAGCGCTTCTATTACAAGGGCGTGATGTTCTCGAACCTGCCCAATCTGGCGGTGGTGTTCGGCTATCTCAACGCCAGCTGGACGCTGCGCGCGGATCTCAACTCCGACTACATCTGCCGGGTGCTCAACACGATGAAGGCCAAGGGCGCCGATATCGCCATGCCCGTGCTGCCCGCCGATCACGGGCTGGTGGAGGACGACATCTTCGATTTCTCCAGCGGCTATATCCAGCGCAGCAAGCAGATCATGCCCAAGAACGCGGTCGCCTATCCGTGGCGGCTCAACCAGGAATATGTCGTCGATCGCAAGCGGATGGCGAGCGATCCGGTCGACGACGGCGTGCTCGCGTTTCGGCGCGCGGCCGATCGCATGGGGGATCGGGCGCAGGAAGCGGAGCAGCATCTGGAGGCGGCGGAATAGTAGCCAGCGCGAGTGCACCGGGCTAAGCCTGTGCCATGAGCGAACGCATCTGGACCGCCGGCCTCGTCGTCATCGGCGACGAAATCCTCTCGGGGCGCACCCACGACAAGAACATCGCGCAGATCGCCAGCTGGCTGCAGGTCCAGGGCATCCGGCTCTCCGAAGTGCGCGTGGTGCCCGATGTCACGCAGCGGATCGTGACCGCGGTCAACGCGCTGCGCGAGGAATACGACTATCTCTTCACCACCGGCGGGATCGGCCCGACGCATGACGACATCACCGTCGATGCGGTGGCCGAGGCGCTGGGGGTCGCGGTGGTGATCCACCCCGAGGCGCGCGCGCTGCTCGAGCGATACTATGCCGACAAGCCCGGCGGGCTGACCGAGGCGCGGCTGCGGATGGCGCGGGTGCCCGAGGGCGCCGAGCTGATCCCCAACCGCATGTCGGGTGCGCCCGGGATCAGACTGGGCAATATCCATCTGATGGCCGGCGTCCCGCATATCACCGCCGGCATGCTCGACGCGCTCACCGGCAGCCTCGAGGGCGGCGCGCCGCTGCTCACCGAGACGATCGGCTGCTGGACCGCCGAAAGCGAGATCGCCGAAGCGCTGCGCGCGGTCGAACAGGCGCACCCCGCCTGCCAGATCGGCAGCTATCCCTTCTTCCGCGACGGGCGGGTCGGCGCCAATTTCGTGGTCCGCTCGACCGATCCGCAAGCGCTCGCCGCCTGCGTCACCGCGCTGTGCGAGGCGCTGGCGACCGAGGGCTACGACTTCACCCCCGGCGGAATCTGAGCGCGACCGGCGGGCGGCGGCGTGGAATGGCTGGTCATCCTCGCGCTCTGCGCCGCTGCGCTGCTGCTCTGGGAACGGCTGGTGCGGGCCGAGCGGGCGCTGGCCGCGCTCGCGGAGCGGCATGACGCTCATGCTGCCACGCTCGATGCGCTGACCCGCCAGAGCCAGCGCGACAATCTTGCCCCCGCCCCCGCCCCCGCCCCTGCCCCGGCCGCGAGCGAACGCACCGATCCCGCAGATGCGCTGAAGGCCCCCCCGGTGTCGGTCCCGAGCGTGTCGCTGGCGCGCGCCGACGCAGCGAGCGCGGCACGCTTCGACCCCGAACCCGAAGCGCACGAGGAGGCCGCGAGCGCGCGTCAGGCCCCGCCGCGCTCCTGGCGCGACACATTCGACTTCGAGGACATCTTCGGGCGCCGGCTGCCGATCTGGGGCGGCGGGGTGGCGCTGGCGGTCGCGGGCGTGTTTCTGGTGCGCTATTCGATCGAGGCCGGGCTGCTCGGCCCGGCGGTGCGCGTGGCCTTCGCCTTCCTGTTCGGGCTGCTGCTGCTGGCTGGCGCGGAACTGGCCCACCGCTTCGAGCACCGGGTGTCGGACCCGCGGGTGCGGCAGGCGCTGGCAGGGGCCGGGCTGGCGACGCTCTATGCCGGCTTCTACCTCGCGGGCAGCCAATACGCGCTGATGGGCCAGGCGCTGGCCTTCCTCGGGTTGGCGCTGGTGACCGCGGGGGCGATCGCGCTGTCGTTCCGCTTCGGCCTGCCCAGCGCGGTGCTGGGGCTGGTCGGCGGCTTCGCCGCGCCCGCGCTGGTCGGCGGCGGCGAAGCCAATTTGCCGCTGCTGGCGCTCTATCTCGCGCTGGTAACCGCCGGGCTGACGCTCTCGGGGCGCAGCCAGCAGCGCCCGTGGATGGGGATGACCGCGCTGGTGGGCGGGCTGGGCTGGGGCGCGCTGCTGCTGATCGCGGGCGATCCGGGCACGATCGATATTCTCGCGCTGGGGCTCTATTTCATCGTGCTGGGCGCGGTGCTGCCCGCGCTGGCGGGCGCGGCGCGCTTCGCCCGGCCGATGCGGCTGG
>JAHJWA010000172.1 GCA_018828205.1 Alphaproteobacteria bacterium | reverse complement strand
TTTGATGCTGGGGCCGAACTAGGATCGACGTGTGTTGAAAAGCGCAGTTTTTGCTCGGGCTGAGTAACCCGTTCAAGGCTCAAAACCATAAGTGCCAATGACAATGAAGCACTCGCTCTTGCGGCGTAATTTGATGGCCTAACGGCCTGACTTTACAAAGCCAAAGCGCGGTTGGACCGACCGGGCAACAGAACGGATTCCGGGGCTCCGGGGGTAGCTAGCAACAGAAACCCCCACCTCTTTCCGAAAAGCGAAAACGACCGAGAACGACCGAAAACGACGATGCCGGGTGCAGCCTATTGCGCGCTCTCGGTCTCTTCGGCGGCTTTGGCGGCCTGTTCGTAGCGGATCGCGTCGAGGATCTTGGCGCCGCCCAGAAACACCGCGCCCGCGGTCGCCGCCCACAGCAGATAGCCACCGACCCCGGGATATTCGAGCGTGTAGTGCACCCCGCGCGTCATCGCGCCCAGCGCGAGCGCGAAAATGATCAGATACGCCTCGAAGCGGGTCTTGATCACGAACAGTCTTGCGATCCGGCGCAGCACGCGAACTCCTCTGGCTTAACCATCGGGAACGCAAGAGCCGTACCATGCCCGGGCTTGCGCGGGTTCCGATAGTTAATCGATGTCCCGGGTGTAAGGCCCGCCGACAGCGCGAGTCCAGCCCGCGGGGGCCGCTATCCCGCAAAGCTCGGGCACTGTCTCGATTCGGGTCAGACCCGCAGGGGTCAGAGCAGTTCGTCGAGCGCCAGCACGCCGAGCAGCGCCTCGCGCGCCTCGATCACGGTCTTGGCAAGCGCCTCGCTGCCGATATCGGCGGGGTCGATCTGCTCGGGCCACATCTCCGCGACCACGGCTTCGACCCGCTGGGTCTTCGCCTCGTCGAGCAGGAAGCGCGGATCGACCGTGGCGGGGTCGGCGACCACACGCAGCCGCAGGCAGGCGGGGCCGCCGCCATTGGCCATCGACTGGCGGACATCGACCGGGATAACCTTGCGGATGGGACCATTGCCCGCGAGCATCGCCTCGCACCAGGCCCAGACCGAGGGGCTCTCCTGGCATTCGCTCGGCACCACCAGCGCCATTTCGCCCTCGGGCAGGGTGAGCAATTGCGCGTTGAACAGATAGGTGCGGATCGCCTCTTCGAGGCTGACCGCTTGTTCCGGCACCTCGACCACCTCGAGCGCAGGAAAAGCGGCGCGGATCGCTTGGTAGGCGCCCTGCTGATCGGCGAAGGCGCGCGCATGGGTGAACAGCACCCGCTCGTTCGCGACCGCGACGACGTCGTTGTGGAACGCGCCCGCGGCGATGGCCTCGGGGTTCTGTTCGATGAAGACGCATCGCGCCGGGTCGAGCCCGTGCTTGCGCGCGACCGCGCGGCTGGCTTGCTGGTGCTGGCGCGCGGGGAAGCGGCCACCCTGCTGGCCATAGACGAAGACCTCGATTCCCGTGCCGGAATGGCTCTCGCACAGCCGCATGTGGTTGGCCGCGCCCTCGTCGCCGAAGCTGGCGGGGACCGCATCATGGACCGCGAAATACCGCGGATCGGCGAAGGCCGTCGCCAGCTGACGCTTCGTGTCGCGCCATTCCTGCCCGCGGTGGAGCATGGTCACCAGATTGGCCGGGGTCAGGTGGCAGCGGCCGTCGGCGGTATCGGGTGCGGGGCTGACGGTCGCGGCGTTGGCGGTCCACATCGAGCTTGCCGACCAGGCCGCGGCAACCAGCGCCGGCTCGCTCGCACCATCGAGCACCAGTTCGCGCATCAGCCCGAAATTGGGCCGCGGCAGCGGCAGCAGGAAGCCCTGCGTCAGCCCCAGCGCCATGTTGGAACGCATCTTGGCCAGCCCCTGCAGCGCCGCGGCGCGCGGATAGGAGGGCTCGCCCTTGTGGCTGGCGCTGGCGATATTGCCCAGGCTGAGCCCGGCGTAATTGTGGCTCGGACCGACGATGCCGTCGAAATTGATCTCTTGAAGCGCCATGTGTTTCCTCGCGACTGCCGCCGCTAGCGCGGCACGCTCCACACTTCGTCGCCCGCGCCGACATCGAGCGTCCGTGCGCAGGCTTCGTCGATCGCCATCGTGCCGTCCTCGGCGACGTCGCACTGGCCATAGGCGCAGCGGAAGCTCTCGAGCGTCCCGGTGGCGATCAGCGCGCGCTTGCCGATGTCGAGATCGGTGGTGCTGACCCGCCCGGGGCGTGCCTTGCGCACGCTGTTCACCCGGTCGGTGCGCGCCGACATGGTCGGGCCGCCGTCGAAGATGTCGACATAGCCCTCATAGGCGAAGCCTTCCTGTTCGAGCATCCGCATCGCCGCGCGCCCGGTTGGGTGCGGCAGGCCGATGACCTTGCGCGCCTCTTCGTCGAGCATGGCGACATAGACCGGGTGCTTGGGCATGAGGTCGGCAATGAACTGGTTGCCGTTGATGGCGTTGAAATAATCGGCTTCCTGAAAGCTCATCCCGAAGAACCGGCCCGCGACCCCGTCCCAGAAGGGCGATCCGCCGGCATCGTCGATGATCCCGCGCAGTTCGGCGATCACCCGATCGGCAAAGCGCAGCCTATGCATCGCGATGAACAGATAGCGGCTGCGCGCCAGCAGCAGGCCGAGCCCGCCGGCGCGTTCGAGAGGGTGGAGAAACAGCCCGCCGACCTCGCTCGAGCCTTCCAGATCGGTGGTCAGCCCGAGCAGCTCGGCGCGCACCGTGCGGTCGAGCTCCTGCGAATGCTGGGTCAGCGTGGTCATCCGGTAGGAATAGAACGGCCATTGCTGCCCGACCTGGGTGAACAGCTGGCAGGTCCCGCGCACCTGTCCGGTCTCGGTGTTCTCGAGCACCAGCACGAACTGGTCGTCGCCCAGCTCGTCGTCGGTGCGACCGAAGGCGGCGGCAGCCCGCTCCAGCTTGGCGGTGAGCGACTGGCGATCGGCGGGCAGGTTGGTGAACCCGCCCCCGGTCAGCTTGGCCATCTCGTAGAGCGGTTCGATATCCTCGAGGCGCGCGGCGCGCAGGCGAAAGCTCACGCAGGTTCTCCGACAGATGCGGCGCTCGCGAGCGGATCGCCCGCGGCCAGCCGCTCGAGCACCAGCGCCGACAGCGCGGCGCGCTCGACCAGCGAGGGCACGATCATGAATTCCTCGGGCGAATGGATCTTGCCGCCGCGCACCCCCATGGTGTCGACCACCGGGACACCGCAGGCGGCGATGTTGTTGCCGTCGCAGACCCCGCCGGTGGGCTGCCAGCCGATCTCGCGACCCAGTTGCGCGCCGCATGAGCGGACGAGGTCGAACAGCTTCTGCGCGCGGGCATCGACGGGTTTGGGCGGGCGGGTGACGCCGCCATGGCGCGAGGCGGTCACCTCGTGCTCGGCTTCCACCGCGCGCAGCACCGCGTCGAGTTCGCCGTCGAAGCGCTCCATCGCCTGGGTCGTCTTGGGGCGGATGTTGAAGCGCAGGATGGCGAGATCGGGGACGACATTATTGGCCGCACCGCCTTCGATCTTCGCCGGGTTGACGGTGATGTTCTCGCCCGCCAGCGCCGCGAGGCGCAGCACCAGGTCGGAGGCCGCGACGATGGCGTTGCGCCCGTCCTGCGGGTTGCGCCCGGCATGCGCCGAGAGTCCGCGCACGGTGATCGAGTAATTGCCCGTGCCGCCGCGCGCATGCGCGAGCGTGCCATCGGGCAGCGCGGAGGGCTCGTAGGTCAGCGCGGCGTATTTGCCCTGCGCGAGTTCCTCGATCAGCCCGCGGCTGGCGAGGCTGCCGGTTTCCTCGTCCGAATTGATCAGCACGTCGTAGCCGAGATCTCCGGCCTGCGCGCTCTGTTCGAAGGCCTGCAGCGCGTGGAGCAGGACGCACAGCCCGCCCTTCATGTCGGCGGTGCCCGGACCGTTGATCGTTGCATCGTCGATCCATGCGACCGACTGGAAGGCGTGATCCGCCGGGAACACCGTATCCATATGCCCGGTCAGCACCACGCGCCGCGGCGCATCGGGGCGGACGCGCAGCACCATGTGGCGCCCGTGCGGCTTGGCGAATTCGCTGCCGTCGGCGGCGATCGCGGTGACCGCGGCGGGATCGACCAGCTCGACCTCGCCCGGAAGCTTCGCAAAGGCCGCGCCCAGTTTCTCCGCCATCGTCGCCAGACCGGCGAGATTGGCGGTGCCGCTGTTGACCGCGGCCCAGTCGAGCACCTGCGCGAGCATCGCTTCGCCATCGATCCGGGCGAGAATATCCTTGATGGGGGCATCCATTGTCATCGGCGAAGCCCTTAACCCCCAGACGCGCCATGTCCAACCCCGGCCAGCTTGCCCCGCTTGCCAAGCGCGAGCTGGCCCGGCATATGCGCGCCATCTCCTCCCCGGGAATCGTTAGTGTCTGGCCGCCCTTCCGCGCGGTCGCCAATCCGGGTGAGCAGCTTCCATGAATGATTACACCACGCGCGCCGGTATCGAGGTGGATACCGCGCTGGCCCAATTCCTCGAGACCGAGGTGCTGACGCCGCTCGGGCGCGATGCCGAAGCCTTCTGGTCGGGCTTTGCCGATCTGCTCGGCGCCTTCGTACCGCGCAACCGCGCGCTGCTGGCGAAACGCGAAGAGCTGCAGATGCAGATCGACGACTGGCATCGCGACCGCGCCGGCCAGCCGCATGATGCCGGGGCCTATCGCGCCTTCCTGTCGCAGATCGGCTACCTCGTTCCCGAACCCGCCGCTTTCCAGATCGGCACCGAGAATGTCGATCCCGAGATCGCGACCATGGCCGGCCCGCAGCTGGTGGTGCCGATCCTCAACGCACGCTTCCTGCTCAACGCCGCCAATGCGCGCTGGGGCAGCCTCTACGACGCCTTCTACGGCACCGACACGCTCGATGCGCCGCCCGCGCAGCCCGGCGGCTATGACGAATTGCGCGGCCGGGCGGTGATCGCCGAGGCGCGGCGCTTTCTCGATCAGGCGCTGCCGCTCGCCGCGGGCAAGAGCTGGGCGCAGCTGGATTCGCCGCCGGACCGCGGCATTCCGCTCGCCGACCCCGGCCAGTTCGTCGCCGCGGGCGAGAATGCACTGCTGTTCCGCAACAACGGGCTGCATATCGAGGTCCAGTTCGATCCTACGAGCCCGGTGGGCCAGCAGGACAAGGCCGGGATCAGCGACGTCCTGCTCGAGGCGGCGCTCACCACCATCGCCGATCTGGAAGATTCGGTCGCGGCGGTGGATGCCGAGGACAAGCTGCTGGGCTATCGCAACTGGCTGGGCGTGATCCGCGGCGATCTGGAGGAAAGCTTCGCCAAGGGTGGCAAGACGGTCACCCGCCAGCTCGCCGGTGACCGCCGCTACACCGATCCGCAAGGGCAGGCCTTCACCCTCCCGGGGCGCAGCCTGATGTTCGTGCGCAATGTCGGCCATCTGATGACCACCCCCGCGATGCGGTTCGCGGGCGACGACATCCCCGAGGGGCTGATGGATGCGATGGTCACCGGGGCGATCGGCGCTTTGGACGTGGCGGGCAAGTCGCGCTTCGGCAACAGCCGCGCCGGCTCGATCTATATCGTCAAACCCAAGATGCACGGGCCCGAGGAATGCGGTTTCACCAACGATCTCTTCGATGCGGTGGAAGACCTGCTCGGCCTGCAGCGCCATACGATGAAGGTCGGGGTGATGGACGAAGAGCGCCGCACCAGCGCCAATCTGGCCGCCTGTATCCATGCGGTGAAGGACCGCATCGTCTTCATCAACACCGGCTTCCTCGACCGCACCGGCGACGAGATCCACACCTCGATGCAGGCGGGCGCAATGCTGCGCAAGGGCGCGATGAAGGACAGCCCCTGGCTCAAGGCCTATGAGGCGCGCAATGTCGGCATAGGCCTGCGCCATGGCCTCTCGGGCCGCGCGCAGATCGGCAAGGGGATGTGGGCTGCGCCCGATCTGATGGGCAAGATGATGATCGAGAAGATCGGCCATCTGCGCGCCGGGGCCAACACCGCCTGGGTCCCGAGCCCGACCGCGGCCACGCTCCACGCGATCCATTACCACCGCGAAGATGTGTTCGAACTGCAGCAGGGGCTGGGCCACGTGCCCGGGCTCGATGACCTGCTGACCATCCCGCTCGCCGAGGGGGTCAATTGGTCGCAGGAAGAGATCCGCGACGAGCTCGACAACAATTGCCAGGGCCTGCTCGGCTATGTGGTCCGCTGGATCGACCAGGGGGTGGGCTGTTCCAAGGTCCCCGATATCAACGATGTCGGGCTGATGGAGGACCGCGCCACCTTGCGGATTTCCTCGCAGCACATCGCCAACTGGCTGCTCCACGGCGTGGTGAGCGAGGAGCAGGTAAGGGATTCGCTGGATCGCATGGCCGCCAAGGTGGACGCGCAGAATGCGGGCGATCCGACCTACGAACCATTGCTCGCCAATAAGGACGGCGCGGCGTTCAGCGCGGCTAAGGCGCTGATCTTCGAAGGCACCACGCAGCCGAGTGGCTACACCGAGCCGCTGCTCCACGCCTGGCGGGCGCGCAAGAAGGCGGGGTAGGGCCTAGGCGACCGCCGAAGCGACCGTCTGAAGTTTGTAATTGCAATGCGGCCCCAGCATCAGCCGGCTCAGATCCTCGGCGTGGCCGAACAGGAAGCCCTGGCCGAGCGAGCAGCCCATCTGCTGCAACAGGCGGCTCTGGGTCTCGGTCTCGACGCCTTCGGCGATGACGCTCAGCCCCATGCTGTTGGCCATCCCGATCAGCGCGCGGACGATCTTGGTGGCCTGCTGGTCGCTGGCCATCGCCTGGATGAAGCTGCCGTCGATCTTGACCTTGTCGATCGGAAAGTCGCGCAAGTGACTGAGCGAGGAATAGCCGGTGCCGAAATCGTCGAGCGCGATGCTGACGCCGTTGTCGCGCAATTCGGTGAGCACCCGCCGGACGGCCTGCGTGTTGTCCACCAGCAGCATGGTTTCGGTGACTTCGAGCGTGACCTGCGAGAGGTTCACATTCCGCGCGCGCATCCGGCGCATCAGCTGTTCGGCGAAGCCGCTCGTGAGCAGATCCGCCTCGCTGGCGTTGATGCTGATGAAATCGAGCGCGGGCACGCAACGCGAAAGCGCCTCGAACTCGCCGGAGATCAGCTCGATCATGCAATTGCTGACCTCGCGCGACAGCGTCGGATCGATCAGCGCGGGGAAGACCTCGGTGGCGGTGATGCGGCGGCCGCTCCGGCTGTTGAGCCGCATCAGCGCCTCAAAGCCGACCACGCGCCCGGTGCGCAGCTCGACAACCGGCTGGTAACCCGGGAAGATGCGGTCCTCGCGGATTGCGGTGCGCACCTCGTTGAGCGCGTATTGGCGCGCGAGATTGGTCTGCTCGAGACCGGCCTCGTAGAGATGGACCTTGCCCGGATCGAGCTTCTTGCCGTGGTAGAGCGCGGTGTCGGCGCGCCGGACCAGCTCCTTGACGCTGGTTCCGCTCCTGCCGATCGCAAGTCCACCGGTGGCGCCGAGCTCGATCAGATGGTTGGAGATTTCGGAGCGGTAGCGCAATTGCTCGATCAGATGGTCACCGATCGCCTGGGCCTCGGTGCTGCTGGTCCCGGCGGGCAGGACGATGGCGAATTCGTCCCCGCCCCAGCGCGCCGCGAAGCCGCCATCGGGGGTGGCCTGGGAAATCCGTTCGCTGACTTCCTCGAGGATGATGTCGCCGACGATATGCCCGACCGCGTCGTTGACGTCCTTGAAGCCGTCGAGATCGATCAGCAGCACCGCGACCGTATCGCGCAGGTCCCGGGTCGCCGAGAGCCTCTGCTGGAGCAGGCGATCGAAGGCGAACCGATTGTGCAATCCGGTCAGGCTGTCGTGCTCGGCGGCATGGCGCAGCGCCATGTCGGCCTGGAAGCTCCTCGAGACATCCTTCAGGATACCCACCACGCGGGCGGGGTGGCCGTCGTTCTCGATCCGCTCGGCGACGATGCGGACGCGCTTGGTGCCGCCACCGGGCACGAACAGGTCGGTCTCGAAATCGAACGCCGCGCCCGTTTCGATGAGTCCGGCGAACAGCTCGCGCATTCGGTCGTGATCATCGCGTTCGTAGCGCGCCAGCGCATCCTCGAGCGACATGCTGTCACCGCCCTCGCCGTCGAAAATGGCGCGCGCGCCATCGGACCATTTGAGCTTCTGCGAGCCGATCTCCAGCTCCCAGGCACCCATCTCGGCGACGTCTTCTGCTTGGCGCAACAGCCGGTTCGAGGTGAGTAGACGCTGGTTCTGTTGCTGGATTTCTTCGGTCAGCTGCTGGCCTTCGAGGTGGATCGTGTGCAGTTCGAGGATATCCTCGACGACCCCGGCAAAGGTTTGCAACTTGGCGAGATCCTGGGAGGTGAAGCGCTTCGGGCGACAGCCGATGATGCATAGCGC
Organism: Alphaproteobacteria bacterium; assembly: GCA_018828205.1. GTDB lineage: Bacteria > Pseudomonadota > Alphaproteobacteria > Sphingomonadales > Sphingomonadaceae > Qipengyuania. Next base: position 1,252 of record JAHJWA010000172.1, on the reverse strand, counting down.
GCCGATGTAGGAGCCGCCCGAATGCCGCAGCGGGTAGCCCATGTAGGAGCGGATCGGGGGATCGCCATGGAAGAATTCGCTATCGCAGAAGCGCGGGTCTTTCAGCGCGTCCTCGACGATAAGGGGCGTCTCGGAGCGGATCGAATGGATGCAGAACGAGGTTTCGAGCGGAAATTCGCCCGGTTCGATGCCGACCGATGCCAGAACCCGCAGATGCTTCGGCTTGGCCACCGAGACCAGCGAGATCGGGGTGTCGAACTCCGCTGCGCAATGAGCGACGATTCGGTCGAGCGAGGAGCGAACATGGGCGGTGATGGTGTCGAAGGAGGAGGCGAGGTGCCCGCGCAGGCGTTCCTCTTGAGACCCGGGTTCCAAATTTTGGCTCCACATATGGCAACGGATTATTTTTCGGTGCGATTGTTTTTGCTTCGCACGGGATAGAGAAAGGCGCCGGTGCGGGGGCACGTGTGCGATCTTGCGCGGATTTTAGCGACTCGAAAGAGACGCCCGATACACTCTGCACACCTTCCGGACCCCCAAATGGCTGCCTGCGAGCAGCATGAAACTTGCTTCTTGGTTAGCCTGCGATATTAAGCACTTGCGGCATAGGCCAACAATAAGGCCGAGGGTACTTCGACCCATACCACGCCCCGCCCGTAAATCAATGCTATGTATACGATCTATGCTATGAACATGGGCTATACCGCACAAGTTAATTTCTCGTTGACTGGTCGGGGGCCCCGCGGGACCGCTAAGGGTCGGCATTAAGGAATACCCGCGTGTCGCTTCAAAAATTCATCGATCGATTGCGAAAACATTCCGAATTGGGTGAAAGCGATGTAGCCAGGCTGGCATCGCTCGAGACCATATCCCGGCAATTGGCTCCCGGCGCCTTTTCGGTGCGCGACGGGACCAGTCCCACGACCTGCTCGCTGCTGGTTTCGGGCATCGCTGCCAGCCACAAGATCGTCGGCGGGGGCGGGCGTCAGACTGTGGGCCTGTTCTTCGCGGGCGAACTGGTCGATTTCGACGGGCTTTTCCTGCCCTCGATCGACTACAATGTGCAGGCGATTTCCGAATGCGAGATGAGCGTCTTCCACTGTCAAGAACTGGTCGAGGTGATTTTCGAATGCCCGCGAATCGGCAAGGCGCTGTTCCGCGAGACGCTGATCAAATCGGCGATCTCGCGCGAATGGATGGCCAATCTCGGGCGCCGCGATTCGCGCACCAAGGTGGCCTATCTGCTGTGCGA
>JAHJWA010000020.1 GCA_018828205.1 Alphaproteobacteria bacterium | reverse complement strand
GGCGGCTCGAGAGGAAATCGGGATCGCTGCTGACGACATCGCCGAAGACATATTTGCCATTGGGCGTCACCGGCAGGGTGAGATCGCCTTCCTCGCGGGTGTGATCGATCAGCAGTTCGGGCGCGTCGATTTCGGCAAAGGGATAACCGGTCTCGCCCAATGCAATATCCAGATCGAGCTGCTCCTCGATGATCTTGTCGCTCTGGAGGAAATCGCCGGTCTGGATTTCGAAGGCTGCGCGCAGCTCTTCGGCATCGGGCGCGGTCGAAAGCGAACCCAGATCGATCGCGCCGAAGCGATAGCGTTCGCCCGGAATGACGTCGAAGCGCACGATTGGCCGCTCGCTGGCATCGTCCTCGCCCGCGTCGCGCGAACCGATCGAGCGGATGATCCGCCCGTCGTAATAGCCGTAGACGCGCAGCAAATTGTCGAGCAGTTCCTCATCCTCGAGCGCCCGCGCCGAAAGCTGCGCGATGTTGTCGTCATCGGTGTCGAGACCCTTAATCGTGGAGAGGGCCTCGAAGCGCTCGATGAAATCGACGCGCCCACCGAAGGGCGGCTCGCGCTGCGGGAACCCCAGAACCAGATCGTCCGAAATCTCGATGACCTCGGCATCGGCGAAGCCGAGCTGCGGCCCAGCGATCTCGAGGTCGACGAACTCGACTTCCTCGGTCGCCTCGGGGGGTTCGAGCGGCGGCAGTTCGATGTCTTCGGGCCAGGCCAGATCCATGCCCGGCGGGTCGGCCATCGGTGTATCGGGATCGACCACGGCCTCGTCGGGCAGCTCCTCGCCCTCGGCGCCCAGATCGGCCCAGGCGTCGGGATCCTCGACCGCGCTGTCGGGTATCAACTCCTCGAGCGTGGGCTGACCGCTTTGCGCCTGCACCGAAACCGGCACCGCCACCGCGATCGCGCAGGCAGCGGCCAGCAGGCGGGCCGCAAGGCTGGGGCCGTCAGCCGACCAGGTCGAATGCGGCAGGAAGCGCGTCCTTTTGCGGTCGTCCATCGGCCGGCTTGCGCCCAGCATCGGCCTTGCCCGAGCGGGGCGCGGTGGCCGCGGCGATAAGCCGTCCGTGCTCCTCATCGGAAATGCGCTCCCATCCGGCACGGGTCAGCCGCTCGAGCGGCCGGAACCGGACCTTGTACTGCATGCGCTCGGCGCCTTCGACCCAATAGCCCAGATAGACATAGGGCAGGCCGCGCGCGGCTGCGCGCCGCATATGGTCGAGGATGATGAATGTGCCAAGCCCAGAACGGTCCTCATGCTCCGGGTCGTAGAAGCTGTAGATCATCGACAGGCCGTCACCCTGCTCGTCCGTGAGGCATGCGCCGATCAGGCGGCCCGGCTGCGACCCTACACCCGGTTCTCTGTATTCGATGACATAGCTGGAAACGGGCGTGTGTTCCACCATGTCGGCAAAGTCGGACTCCTCCATCTGCGTCATGCCGCCACCGGGGTGCCGGACCGCGAGATATTTCTGCAGGAGTTCGTATTGTTCGGGGGTCGCCCAGGGGCGGCATTCGGTCGTGACGATATCGGCGTTGCGCTTCATCAGCCGCTTCTGCGAGGTCGAGGGCGCGAACTCCTGCGCCGCCACGCGGACCGAGACGCAGGCCTGGCAATCGAGACAGCTGGGGCGGTAGGCGACGGTCTGACTGCGGCGGAACCCGATCCGTCCGAGCGCCTCATTGAGCTCGTCGGCGTTCTCGGTGCGAAGCTCGGTGAAGACCTTGCGCTCGCTGCGGCCCGGCAAATAGGGGCATGGCGCGGGCGAGGTGACGAAGAAGCGGGGGAAGCGGATCGGGGCGGTCACTGTCTGAACTTTCCTCTCGCGGAATTGGCCTCTCGCGGAATTGGGTCGCGGAATTCGGCCGGTTCGCCTGTCGGACAGATTTATGCATCTTTCGCCGGGCCGTTAAAAGCTTCTTAACCACGAAAGCGCGAATTCGGATCCCGAACGGGTGGCGGGACCCAGTTTGGGACAGCCATGGGAAGAGGGGCAGCGGCGCAGATCCGCCCAGCTGCCGGCCGTCAGTCGAGCTCGACCTTGCCCACCGAATAGCCCTTTTCGCGCAGCGCCTCGATCAGGCCCTCGAGCTGCGCGGCGTCGCGTGCCTCGCACTCGATCTCGGTGAACAGACCCTTGGCGGGGAGCGAGGTGAATATCCGCTGGTGGTGGATCTCGAGGATGTTGACGTTGTGCGCGTCGAACACGCCCATCACCGCGTAGAGCGCGCCGGGGCGGTCCTGCAGCTGGATTTTGAGCCGCGCGATCCGCCCGGCGCGCGCCAGGTCACGCAGCAGCACATTGGCAAGCAGCCGCGTGTCGATATTGCCGCCGCACAGCACCAGTCCGACTTTCTTGCCCTTGAACCGCTCCGGGTTGGCAAGCACCGCAGCGAGACCCGCTGCGCCCGCACCTTCGACCACGGTCTTCTCGATCTGCAACAGCAGCGCCACCGCATGTTCGAGCGCGGGTTCGCTCACCAGCAGGATATCGTCGACCAGCGCCTCGATGATCTGGGAGGTGAATTCGCCGGGTGCCTTGACCGCGATCCCTTCCGCCAGGGTGTCGCCGCCGCAGACCGCTTCCTCGCCGCGCAGCTTGGCGAACATCGACGGATAGAGCTGCGCCTGGACGCCGACCATCTCGATCGCGGGGTTGGTGGTCTTGGCGACCGTTGCCATCCCGCTCATCAACCCGCCGCCACCGATCGGGACCACCAGGCAGTCCAGATCGGGCTGCGCCTCGAGCATCTCGAGCGCCACCGTGCCCTGCCCCGCAGCAACATCGGGATGGTCGAAGGGATGGACGAAGGTCAGTCCCCGCTCCTGCTCGAGCTGTCGCGCATGGGCATAGGCTTCATCGAAGGTTTCGCCGAACAGCTCGACCTGCCCGCCGACGCTCTCGGTCTGCATCACCTTCACCGTGGGCGTGGTCTTGGGCATGACGATGGTCACCGGCACGCCCAGCCGCGTTCCGTGATAGGACAGGCCCTGGCTGTGGTTGCCCGCCGAAGCGGCAATCACGCCGCGCGAACGGCGGGTCTCGTCGAGCAGCAGCAAGGCGTTGAGTGCGCCGCGTTCCTTATAGGCGGCGGTGAACTGCAAATTCTCGAACTTGAGCCAGATGTCGGCCCCGGCGATCTGCGAGAGCGTGCGCGAATGCAGCATCGGCGTCGCGACCACCTGCCCGGCGATTCGCGCCGCAGCGGCGCGGACATCGGCCAGCGTCAGCTGATGGGTGGCGGGGGTATCGTCGGACCGGCTCATGCGCGCCGCCCTAGTGCGAGCGCTACTCCTGTGCAATCGTGGAAAGGTCTTGCGGCTTTCCCGCTATGCCGTCACTCGGGCGCTTCGCCATTCGCCAGACAAGCCAGATTCCGGTGCCCAAAGCATGATCCGCAGAACCCTACTCGCATGTGCCGCCGCCCTGTTCGCGACCCCTGCCGCCGCCGACCAGCTGATCGAAAACGTCGACGGCGTGCGGATCGACGAGGATGGCCGGATCGACCGCTTTACCGCTCTGCTGATCGATGACGGCGGGCGGGTAAAGGCGGTGTACGATCGCGAGGACGAGCGTCCGCGCGATATCGATTACCAGCTCGACGGCGAAGGCCGGGTCATGCTTCCGGGCATGATCGACGCGCATCTTCACGTCATGGGGCTCGGGCTTGCGCAGCTGACGCTCGATCTTTCGGACACCAATTCGCTCGACGAGGCCCTGGCGAAAATTCGCCAGTTCGCCGCCGACAATCCCGGCCGTCCCTGGATTCTCGGGCGCGGCTGGAACCAGGAGGCATGGGGTCTCGGTCGTTTCCCCACCGCTGCCGAACTCGACAGTGCGGTGTCCGATCGCCCCGTCTGGCTGCAGCGGGTCGACGGCCACGCGGCCTGGGGCAACACCCGCGCGCTCGAAGCGGCCGAGATCACCGAGGCGACCCGCGATCCCGCCGGTGGCCGCATCGAACGGCTGCCCGGATCGCGCGTGCCTTCGGGGGTCTTCGTCGATGCGGCGGAAGCGCTGGTCCAGCGCGTCGTCCCCGCGCCGCGGCCGGCGGAACGCGATCTTGCCTTCCAGCGCGCGCAGGAAGTGCTCCATTCGATGGGGGTCACCGCCGCTGCCGATATGGGCACCACGATCGAAGACTGGCAGACCTTTCGCCGCGCCGGCGACAGCGGGCGGCTGACCCTGC
>JAHJWA010000171.1 GCA_018828205.1 Alphaproteobacteria bacterium | reverse complement strand
CAACGCGCTGGTGAAGGCTGAAAGGCAGGAGGAGCGCAGGCCCGCTCCCGCGGAGAAGATCGACGAGGAAATGCTCACCCTGCTGGTCGATGCCTACAACGCCAGCCGCCGCGACGACAAGGGCTACGCCAAGCTCTCCGAAGTCGGCCAGCAGGCGGGCAACCGCTCGAGCTTCGACACGCGCAACTACGGCTTTGCCCGGCTGATCGATCTCATCGAGTCGATCCCGAATTTCCTCGTGGAACGCCGCGATTCGGGGCAGGCCTACGTCAAGCGCCTGCGCTGAACCCCGGCCCGGAGGCTCACCCCATACCCCATAAAAAAGGGCGCGAGACCCGGTCCCGCGCCCTTCTCTTATGGCTGCTGCCGGCTCGGCTCAGCCGCCCGCATTCTGCTGGGTCGTGTAGATCGCCCAGAGATTGGCGATCGGTTCGCGCGGGCCGTCGACCCTGTTGAAGGTCGCCTCGGCCTGGGCGTGCTTGCCCTGATCGAGCTGGGCGATGCCCAGACGGGTCAGGACCATGGGGGTGTTCACGCCCGGCATATCGAGAGCCTTGGTGTAGAACTCCTCCGCCTCGGCTGCCCGGCCATAACTCAGAAAGGTATCGCCCGCCGCCATAACGGTGACCAGATTGGCATTCCCCGCACGCGCATCGGCGAGCAGTTCCGGCAGGTCGTTCTTGTCGGTCTCGACACGGCGTTCCGCCTCGGCGCGCGATTCGGTCACATAGGGATCGCTGCGATCGAGCATGCCCGAGGCATAGCCCTCGTCGATCACCGCGAGGACTTCGCCCGGGAATTTGCGCGGATCGGCGGCCTCGATGTACTCGGTGTACATGCTGCCGTCGCGGAAGGTATCGGTCCGGCGCGAAAGACGCAGGATGTCGAGGATTTCCGGATATTCGAAGCGCGAGCCGTTGAGCGCGACCGCGATGGCATCGCCCCAGCTCGTCTTGGTCGGATGCTCCTGGACATAGAGCAGCGAATATTTGCGCGCCTGTTCGGCCATGTCGTTGTTGTAGGCGGTCACGAAGCCGTGCTTGACCCAGGCTTCGGGCACCGTCTGACCGGCAGCCTGACGGGCGGCGATCTGCTCGTCGAGATAGGCGAAGCCGGTCGGGTAATCCTCCGCATCGAAATAGAGATCGGAGATCATGCGGTGCATGTCATCGGCGCCAAGCTGGCGGGTCGAGCCATCGGTCAGCTGTGCGTCGAGCGTGTAGTTCGCCGCGATGGCGCCTTCGAGCCCGGCACGCGCAGCGGCAGTGTTACCCAGCCGCTGGTTAAGCTGATAGGCCGACCAGTGGAACTGCCCCACCTGCTCGGGTGCGACCTTGCCGCTCGCGAGCATCAGCTCGAGACCCTGCACCATCAGTTGATCATTGCTCGACTTCGCGCCGACGCTGTAGATGATGCTGCCCGCGGCGTGGCGATCGTCCGCGGTTTCGGCCGCGGCGACCAGGCCGGGAGCCGCTGCCGCTGCCGCTGCATAGTCGGGTGCCTCACCGCTCACGTTCTCGTTGACGGGCGTGTAGGCCGCGATGAAGCCCTTGGAATAATCGGCCTTTGCCGCCTTTTCCTGCTTCTGCGCCTGCGCTGGGGTCTCGAACACGGCGCCAGTGAAGACGGTGCCTGCCGCAAGCGCAAAGGCCAGCGCCAGAGTCGAGCTTCGCTTCGTAGAGGGACGGAATTTCATATGGTTAACTCCCAAGAATAAGGCAGAGTGCCAACTGCACCCCGGTTCGGATAGCGATCGGCGAGCCCATGCCCGGACTGCTATCCGATTGCAAACCGTGCTAGGCTGCGCGGGCTGAATAGCGATTGAATACCGTCTCCCGCCGCCGTTCAGAAGCGGGACTGGCCTGCGTTTCCAGCCACATGTGGAAAAAGCGCGCGAGATAGGGGGGCGGTTCCCGCAATTGGTGGCTTTTGCAGGGCAACTCGCCTAGGCTCCCGGGCAGCTATACGCCCTTTCAACTACCGAAAAGCAGTACCCCTTTTGAGCGACGAAACCGATATTCTCGAACCCGCTCCCGCGAGCGGCGGATACACCCGCATCGACATCGTCGACGAGATGAAGACGAGCTACCTCGATTACGCGATGAGCGTGATCGTGGCGCGCGCGCTGCCCGATGTCCGCGACGGGTTGAAGCCGGTCCACCGCCGGATCCTCTTCGCCAGCCAGGAAGGCGGCTTCGTCGCCGGCCGGCCCTATCGCAAGAGCGCCAAGAT
>JAHJWA010000170.1 GCA_018828205.1 Alphaproteobacteria bacterium | reverse complement strand
GGCGGTGCCGGGGACGTGCCCACCGCGGCGCTGATGTCCAAGCAGGCGCGGCTGCAGGGTCTCATCGTCGGCAGCCGGCGCGAGCAACAGGACTTCGTCCGCGCGCTCGAGGCAGGCGGCATCAGGCCCATCGTCGATCGCCGCTTCTCGCTCGGCGAACTCGCCGACGCATTCCGCTTTGAAATGAGCGGCGAGCATTTCGGCAAGATCGGTGTCGAGTGGTAGCGGCGACAGCATATCCTGTTCGCGGATAGGGTTTCTGAAACCGGGGCGGGATCGGGCGCAAGGCAGAGGGAAGCGCGGATTACCGTGCTTCGAAATCAGAGGGGCCGTGATCGGTCCGTGAAAATATTCACGGTCACATCGCTCAACCAGTCCAGAAAGACCTTCATCCGGCCCAATCGACTGGCCTGCTCGGAATACAGCGCGCTGACCTGGAGGGAGGGAGTTGTGAGCTTGTCGGCAAGGAGCGGTACGAGCTTGCCGGATGCGATATCCGCATCGATCATATAGTCGGAAAACTGCGCCAGGCCGCAACCCGCAAGCACCAGAGCCCGGACCGCTTCGCCGTTATCCGCATGGACAGCAGGAGGGATGCGGATCGGTTTTGGGTGCCCTTCGAACCACCAGTCGTTGAGGCGGACCGGGTTCGTGAATGCGACTTGCTGGAATCGCTGCAGATCAGCGATCCCGCTTGGCATGCCCGCTTCCTCGAGCAAAGCGGGAGTGCCCACGAGCCGCCAGGCCGACTTGCCCAAGGTTCGAAACAGCAGGGGCGAGTCCTGCAACTGGCCGAAGCGGATGGCGACATCGGCGTGCGCCGAGATCAGGTCCACCAGCGCGTCTGTCATCGACAGCTTGACCGTCACCTCGGGATAGGCCGCGCAGAATTCGCGAACGCGCGGCGCGAGCACGTGCACGATAAAGGACACCGGTGCATTTACGTTGATGACGCCGGAGGGGTGCCCTCGGGTCGAACCCAGGTCCGCGAAAACTTCGGCGCTCCCAACGAGGTCGCGCGCGCGCGACAAGGCTTTCGCGCCCTCCTCTGTCAGACCGAGCTGACGGGTTGTGCGCCGAAAGACATCGAAGCCCAGCCTGTTCTCCAGCTTGGCGACCAGGCGGCTCAGGGACGACGGGGCCAAGCCCAACCGGCGAGCCGCTTCCGCAAAGCTGCCATCCTCGGCAACCGCGATGAAGGCAGCGACCTCTTTCAGGTCGGGCAATTCGTGCGGTTCCAGCAATGCTGCAATACCCCCCGTGCTGTTTCTCGAATGATAGCGCGAGCCTAGGTTCACGTCGAACTCAAATCTCGAACTTGGAGACAACAATGGCCGGCAAGAAGACTATGCCGCTTGCCCTCTGGGCGCTGACGATCAGCGCCTTTGCAGTGGGCACGACGGAATTCGTAATCGTCGGTCTCCTGCCCACGATTGCCCGGGATCTTGGCGTTTCGCTCCCATCAGCGGGTCTTCTGGTCAGTCTTTACGCGCTTGGTGTCACCATCGGCGCGCCGGTTCTCACGGCATTGACCGGCAAATTGCCAAGAAAGACGCTGCTGCTTTCGCTGCTGATGCTGTTTGCTGCAGGAAACCTAATGGCGGCCTTTGCCCCGAGCTACCTCGCGCTCGTCGGTGCGAGGTTCGTCACCGGTCTCGCGCATGGGGTGTTTTTCGCGATCGCATCCACCATCGCCACCAATCTCGTCCCCAAGGAAAAGGAATCGAGCGCCATCGCGCTCGTCTTTCTCGGCCTGACCGTGGCTCTGGTTACCGGCGTACCGCTCGGAACATGGATCGGGCAGAATTTCGGCTGGCACTCGACCTTCTATGGTGTCGTCTTTCTCGCGCTCGTCGGTCTGGGAAGCAGCGCCCTGCTGGTCCCGTCCAACCTGGCAAGCGATGCGCCGCCGAGCCTGCGCCAACAGGCTCAGGTACTCACCTCGCCGCGCTTGCTCCTCGTCTACCTCATCACCGCGGTCGGGTATGGCGGCAATTTCATCGCCTTCACCTATCTCGCGCCCATGCTGACAGAGGTGACGAAGCTGTCCGAAGGGTCGGTCAGCCTCGTCATTCTGCTCTACGGCGTCTCGGTCGCGATCGGCAATATTCTTGGCGGGAAGCTTGCCGACAGGATCGGACCGGTAGCCGCCCTGACCGTTGTTTTCGGCGGTCTTGCGGCTTCCCTCGTCCTGCTTGGCCTCGGCCTCACATCCCCTTGGGCAGCAATCGCGGTTACCCTGTTCTGGGGCGGGTTCGCCTTCGGCAACGTTCCGCCCTTGCAGTCTTACGTCGTGCAGATCGCCAGAGAAGTGGCCCCCGAAGCCACCGATGTCGCCTCCGGCATGAACATCGGCGCCTTCAATCTCGGCATCGCCTTCGGCGCATGGGGCGGGGGCCACGTCGTCGAACAGATGGGGCTCCAGGCCGCTCCCTTCGTGGGGGCAGCCATTGTCGCTGGCGGAATCTTGCTCGTTCGCTGGAGCGGCTCGCTCGAAGCCAAGGCAGTCTCGAAGCGGTTGGCCCTTGAAAGCGTCTAGGAGCTTAGCGCAGCTCATGGTCCAGTAATCAGGATGACGCGATGCGGAACGCGGTGATTTCGCACGACCATGGGGCCGACGCAGCGGGTTGGTGGACGGCTTCGTCCCTCTGCGGACGAACCGACGAGCAGTCGCGAACTGGCTTACCGGGCGCAGGCGACCAAGCTCTCGACGAGGGCATCGAAGGCGAGACGCATACGCCTGCTCCCTTACGACATCGCCGTCTAATGTCCAAAATGGGGGACTTTGTCGCGAGCAACCGAGCAGTCGCTGGCTATCGTTCCGCGATCTCTGACTGCACTACCGGCAGGAGAAAGACCGAACTGCCGCGCGAAGGCGCGGCCTCAGCCGACATTTGACACGATTCGTGCCGATGCAGTCTCACTTAAGGACTGCTTGGTGCGGTCGAGAAGACTCGAACTTCCACGGGCTTGCGCCCACAACGACCTCAACGTTGCGCGTCTACCAGTTCCGCCACGACCGCACTGATCGAAGGGGCGCATTGCGGCCCCCGCGTTGGTAGGAGCGCGCCCCTAGCAGGGGGTTTTGAGCGCCGCAAGCGTTTTGGCTGCGCCCGCTGCAAGCCAGCCGCGCCGAACGCCCTTCTAGCGCGGAGCCCAGCCGATATCGGCATAGACTGCAGGCTTGGGCACGTCGGTGGTGGCCTCGTTGATGGTCATCGATTCGCCGGGCGCCAGGCTGTCCTGCGGGGGCATGATTTCCCAGCTGTAGACGATCCGGTCGCGCGCATCGCGGAGCACGATCAGGATCGGCGGTACCGATCGCGTCTCGCGCGCGGTGTTGGTGACGATGATCCTTGCACCGAAATATTCGGTGCCATTGGCAAGCGTGCGCCGCTCCTGCTCGGCCTCGGGGAATTCGATCTGCAGATCGGGCGCGCCGACGCCGTAGAGCGGCTTGTTGACGGGCAACCAGTCGGGCGCGCCAAAATAGGTCACCGCGGCTACCGCCCCCAGCGCCAGCGCCGCGAAAACGCCTGCGGCCCAGGTCCACAGTTTCACGTAATTGCGGCGCGGCTTGAACGGCGGCTCGGAATCGAATTGCGAACCGCCCCCCTCGAACACCGGAGCGGGTCGGCGGGTTGTCGGCAGATCGTCATAGGGCGGATCGCCCTCGTCGAAGCTCGGCCCGGCGATGTCCTCCGGCGCGTCGTCCGGATAGTGTGTGCCCTCGAGATCGTCATAGACGCGTGGCCGCGCCGCGGGCGCCGCTTGCGGCGCGGGGCTCTGGCGCGGCGGGGGCGGTGGCGGTG